>JASLHB010000029.1 GCA_030149965.1 Wohlfahrtiimonas sp.
TGCCAATTAAAAGGTATTCTCGATCAAGCCTTAGACCAGTTTTATCTATCATTAGAACAATATAGTCTCGGTCAAGTCCTCAATATGAGCCCGCAAGATCAAGAGAACTCTCCAATAAGTTTTATTACACTTTGATTTTTATTCGCTATTACAGGTTTAATTCGCCTCAATGCTTCGCATCCTTTATAATGAACGCCAATTGTTTATGTTGAAAAGTTGAGTGCTATGCATCGCAATAGTGGAAAGTCTAGAAACAGTCGAGTCTCTAACGCCCCAAAGCAAAAAATTAGTTATGAGAAAAAAGCCGACCCTGCGATTTCAGAGTATTCAACAGCATCGCTAAATTGGTTACGCCAAGCTGAGTTTTTAATGAGCGCGCCAAAGCTAAATCTCTGTGTTGAAGACACGGGCTATGAAATCGCTTTTGCTGGTCGATCTAATGCTGGTAAATCTAGTGCAATCAATGCACTAACCAACCAGAAACAATTAGCACGCGCTTCAAAAAGACCTGGTCGAACTCAAATGATCAACTTTTTTAGCTTAGGTAATCCAGACCAACGCTTAGTCGACTTACCAGGTTATGGCTATGCTGCTGTTCCTGAAGCAATGAAAATTGTTTGGCAAAAAGAATTAGAAAACTATCTTATTCACCGTAAAAGTCTACAAGGTCTTGTTCTGTTAATGGATATTCGCCATCCACTACAGCACTTTGATGTGATGATGTTAGAGTGGGCTTATTCACGTAAATTATTTGTACATGTCTTACTGACCAAATCAGATAAGCTAAACCGCGGTCCTGCGAGTAAAGTATTGCTCGATGTACAACAACAATTGAAAAAGATGAAACTTCAATTCTCTATTCAACTGTTCTCATCGCTCAATAAGCAAGGCTTAGAAGAATTAGCTAGCGTGATGGCTGGACGCTTAAACTATACTTTAGAGCAAACAGCTACGTTTGACTTAGATGCAATCCCTACAATGTCTGAAAATGATGTAGAAATGAGCGACTTAGTATTAGACGCTCAAGAGACTGAACATTCAGATCAAGAAAACAAACCTGAGTAAGTGACTAATAAGTGGCAAGGATGCCACTGTTAGCCACAACTACAGAGATGTGGTCTGTGGCTAACAACAGGCTTTTGTTCATTTGATCGCTTAAAAATCAACTCCACCAATAACGTAAAATATGGAAGAAAATTGGTGCAGAGAAACAGATTGAGTCGATACGATCGAGCATGCCACCATGACCTTGAATCAAATTACCCCAGTCTTTCACCCCACGATCACGTTTGATTGCTGACATCACAAGGCCACCAAAGAAGCCGAAGATACAAACAATAAAACCAATAAGAGCAGCCTGCATATAACTAAATGGTGTTAACCAAGACATCGCCACACCCAAAGCTGTTGCC
This sequence comes from Wohlfahrtiimonas sp., assembly GCA_030149965.1. GTDB lineage: Bacteria > Pseudomonadota > Gammaproteobacteria > Cardiobacteriales > Wohlfahrtiimonadaceae > Wohlfahrtiimonas. The sequence goes on from JASLHB010000029.1 coordinate 1,413, forward strand.
AAGAATATCCCACCCAATAAGCCTTCAATGGTTTTAGATGGGGATAGATTTGGAGCAACCTTGTGTTTTCCAAATAGTTTCCCACAAACATACTGCAGCACATCGGAAGTTTGCACCACCATAATGAGCCAAATCGCCAACCAGATTTTCTCACCTTGAAAACCTGGAATATTTAAATTAAATAGCGCAGGAACATGTGAAATACAGAAAACACTGATCATCAGGCCCCATTGAATCTTGGCGCTACGTTCTAAGAAATGTGTGGTGTCTTCTGCTTTTAAACTGGCAATTGGTACCAATAAAAAGACATAGAGTGGAATGAAAAGTGAATAGAGACCATACCAGTTGGTATAGACCAAATAGTATTGATAGGGAATAACAAAATAGAATGCGATCAATAATGGAAAATAATCACCTCGCCGCGTGGGTAATAAACTGACGAACTCACGCAGTGCAAAGAATGAAATAATCGCAAATAAGATAATAAATACGGTTTGCCCCATAAATACAGCAATGGCAAGCACAATGAGCATCACCCACCATGCATTAATACGCGCATTTAGATTATCAATCACTGGAGAATCTTTGGCTCCAGCCCGACGCTTCAATATAAAACCAATACTCGAAGCAATCACCAAGATGATGGAGAAAATCCCAAATAGTAGATAAGTCTGTTGAAAATTATTTAGCATTATTTTAACTCATGTCCTTTTAAGTCTAACAAGCGCTGTTTGGCATAACTTAAAAACTCAGCCTTATCCCAATCTGGATTACATGGTAATGGTTCACCAAAAATTACGGTAGACAATAGCGGTAATGGCATCAATACCCCTTTAGGCATTACACGCTTTAAATTAGAAATCCACACAGGGACAAATTCTACGTGTGGATATTGTTGGCTCAAATGATATAAACCACTTTTAAAATCTAAAAGCTCAGTATCATCACTTAAGTTACGCGTACCTTCTGGGAAGAAAATAATAGAATCACCTTGATCCAAGGCCTCTTTAATTGCAGCCAAAGGATCTGCAGCACCTGCTGCATTACGTACAATCGTAATTCCCGAAAATGTATCCTGAATCAGGAAGCGCCGAAAACCATCTTTCAACCAGTAATCTGATGCTGCAACTGGTCGAGTTTTTTGGCGTATATCTTTCGGCAAAGATGACCACAACAAAATAAAGTCAATATGGCTATTATGATTAGCAAAATAAATTCGCTGTTTTAACTCAGGTTGACATCCCACCCATAAACTACGTGCACCTGTCAGTGAGCGTGCACCACGTCGCACACAAAAAGAAAGAAAGCGTGCAAGTTGTTTTGAAATAACATGATCACTTGGGTCTGTTGAAGATGGTGGTGAATTATTCATTGCGACAACCTGATTCCCTATTTTTCATATTGACTGCTCCAAATACAGCAGTACGTTAGATTGATATATAGGGAAATATCCCATAATATTCAAATATTTTACACATATAATTCTTTTTGCCTATGAAACAGACAATTAAAAATACTCAACGTTATAATTTTCTGTCGGCTTTTTTCGCACTCACACTCTGGGGCTCCTGGTCTTTTTATGTCAACAGTCAGCAAGCTGGCTTTAAAGCAGGTTTGATCTCAGGTATAGCACAGGGTATCTGTAGTTTTTTAATTACACTCTTTATGACCTTCCTTATAGAGAAGCAGTTTAACTATTATCGCGCCAATCTCACAAAATTTATCCTGCCGCCAGTCATTACAGTATTATTTACAGGCTCTTG
>JASLHB010000053.1 GCA_030149965.1 Wohlfahrtiimonas sp.
CAGGGCTCTACCAACTGAGCTACGTCCACCATTGTGCTGCTATAAGAGTAATCGAGAATGGCGCGCTCGGCAGGACTCGAACCTGCTACCCTCGGCTTAGAAGGCCGATGCTCTATCCAGATGAGCTACGAGCGCTCTAAATCAAAAGCTTACTCTTCAAAAATTGGTCGGGGCAGAGGGATTCGAACCCCCGACCCACTGGTCCCAAACCAGTTGCGCTACCAGGCTGCGCTATGCCCCGATGTCTTGTTCTCTAAAAGAGGACGCTACTATATAGCGAAACCAAAACCCTGTCAAACAGATGATCAATCTTTAATCATTTTTTTAATCGTTATCAATCTTTCAGCCTTAATCACATTAGGTATCTCTTTAGGAGAGACATTTTCAATCAAAGACTTAACATCAATTTCATTTAAGCTCTCGTAAACTTCAATTAAACATAATTTATCTTTTAAAAAATGATCTTTCACACCTAAAACTTCTGAAAAAATTTCAACACATTGCAAAAAGTCCATTAATTGATCAGGTTTTCTGAAAGAATCTAAACCCAATAGCAAATCTAACCACGATTCTGCCGCTTTAGGAATATCATCAAACCAATTGCCCCACTGTTTAAATTTCTCTGCCATGACTTTTTCTTGAATCGATAACCGATATTGTGAAGAAAAAACCTTAATAGCATTTTGACTATCTAAAATACTTAATAACAGTGCCACTCTAATATGCATAGGTGCGTTATGTTTTATGGCTAAAGTCACGGCTTTAAATGTCTTATCACGCTGCTTGGCATACTCATCATCAAAATATTGATCCAAAGCTGGAAAAATAATTTTGAGCGCACCCAAGTCATGCAAAGCAATGAAATATTGAATACCATGCTTTTCATCCAATGCTTTATGTGTCTCTAGCCAGATACGCTCCGCAACCAAATGAGAAAGCTCTCCACTTTCAATCATTTTATGAACAAGCACTGTTGTTTCTTCAGCAATCGTAAAACCTTCTTCATAAAAACGTGCATAAAAGCGAGCTAAACGCAAAACTCGTAAAGGGTCTTCTTCAAAGGCACTACTAACATGGCGAAGCAGTCGATTATCCAAATCTTGTTGCCCACCATAAGGATCAACAATATTACCTTGATCATCCATTGCCATTGCATTGATGGTTAAATCACGGCGCAATAAATCTTCTTCCAATGTGACATCTGGCGTTGCAAAGACCTCGAACCCGCTATAGCCATGACCTTGCTTACGTTCCGTGCGTGCTAAGGCATATTCTTCCTTAGTTTTGGGATGCAAAAATACAGGGAAATCTTTCCCAACTTGTAAATATCCTTCAGATAACAAAAGATTGGATGTTGCGCCAACAATCACCCAATCTATATCTTTCACATCTTTGCCAAGCAGTTCATCACGAACTGCTCCGCCTACCTTATATATTTGGTAGCTCATAATTTTCTAAAATCCAAATTCTGCTTTAGAGAATGCAATTCTCTCTTCAAAGTTTTCAGTAATACCCTGCTCTTTCAGCATTTTCAAACGATCTTCAACTTTATGATTACGCAACGCTAACCCTGAGTCATTCGCGATTTGAATATTCAAACCTGGGCGAGCATTCAATTCTAAAATTAATGGCCCTTTCTCCTGATCCAACACCATGTCCACACCAATATAACCTAGTTTAGATAATTCATAACATCGACTCGCCAATGACATAAACTCATCCCAATAAGGCACGATTAAATCATTAATGGCATGGTTAGTATCAGGATGCTTATCAATCTTATCATTCAGCCATGTACCACGTAATGTAGAACCCGTACGCAGATTGATACCAGCACCAATCGCTCCTTGATGTAAGTTTGCCTTACCACCTGATTGCCGAGTGGGTAAACGCAACATTGCCATGACAGGATAGCCCATCAAAACAATAATTCGAATATCTGGTACACCTTCAAAACTAATAGATTTAAAAATTGGATCTGGCGTAACACGATATTCAATCAATGCTCGATCTCGCATACCACCCAATGAATATAAACCCGTCAAAATATTAGACACTTGATATTCAATCTCTGACATTGTGATCAATTTGCCTGAAATCGTCTTAAAACGATTTTCATCAAAACGATCAGCAATCACGATAATGCCATCACCACCTGCACCTTGCGCAGGTTTGATCACAAAATCATTATGCCCTGCCAAAATCGTTTTAAGCTTATGATTAATCTCACTTTCAGTTTCAATAATGCCATATTGCTCTGGCACATTGATGCCTTCCTCAATTGCCCTAGCTTTTGTCAGAATTTTATCATCCACCAATGGATAATATTTACGATTATTATATTTAAGGATGTAATCACCATTACGCTGATTAATCCCCATAATGCCTCGCTCTTTCAGAAACTTCCATGTTTGAATATAACCACCAAACATACTAGCCTTCCTTCACTAATGCTTTAAAGCGAATAAGTTCAGTTAAACGATAACCGCGGTAACGCCCCATCACTAACATGAATGCAATCAATACAAATAAAATGCCAGGGAATGTGAATGCAAAATACGTTAACCATTCGATATTCATCACGTAGAATGCGATTGCTCCCGTAAAGAATGTACCCAAAGCAACTTTAAATGCGAAACTGCCACCACGTTCTTCCCAGGTTACAGATAAGCGCTCTATCGTCATCGTTAAAATAACCATTGGGAACAAAGTTACAGACATACCTTGATCTAAGCCTAATTTGTGGCTCATCAAGCTAATCACTGCTATCAAAATAACAACGCAAGTCAAGACAACAGATAGCCGTGGTAACATTTGTAGTTTCAAATGTTCTAGATAGGATCGTATTGCTAAACCAATTGCCACAATTACCGTAAATAAGAATAAGCCAAATCCAAAGCCTGTTTCACGGAAAGCTAAAGCAATCAATACAGGCGTAAATGTCCCTAATGTTTGAACACCGACAATGTTTCTAAAAATCAAAATTGCCAAAACACCAAATGGAATAACAATCATTGTTAAATATGTTGATTGCACTTGAATTGGCAAGCTATACAAAGAATATGTTAAAAAGCTGCTTGCTTCCGCATTATTCACTTTATTAGAAATAATCCCCTTAGATGTCAATTCACGATCATCCAAGCTAAAGTTCACACTTGCTTTAATATCATTAGAAGCTGTCAATAATGGTTCATTGCCCACCCACCAAATTAAACGATCATTTGCTAAACCACGATGACCAGATGTCAGATCAAAATAAACCCATTCACCCACTTTTTGCTTACCATCTTTATTTGTTTCAATATAACTACGAATAGAGGTTTGCGGCTTTTGATCAGCACCAATACTCAGTTTTAATGTGTGTACAAATTGGATAGGAATTCGGGCTTGAGACAATAGAACTTCTAGTACTTTTGCACGATTTTGTGCAGAAAAATCATTACCCAATAATGTTTTTGCGTAGTCATTTCTTGTATCATTCAATGTTTGAATTGCTTCAGAAATAAATGTCGCTGTATCTGATGATTGCTCACGAATACTGGCAACCATAGAATCTGCCGCAACTTTTTCAGCGCCTTCTAATTTAATAGGTTCACGATAAATACTACCTTTTGGACCAATATAATTTTCAGCATCACCTGCTTCTTCTGAAACCAATAATCGATAATATAAAGTTTGATTACCAGATGCTCTGCGTGATGATAAAACTAATTGTTGATTACCCAATGCATCTGTTTCTCTTGCAACACCATAATTTCTTGCAAGCACATTATCATCTTCCAAAATAACAGTGCTTAAACCATTACCTTTAGATGGAATAAACAATCGTAATGTCACAGGTTTAGAGCCGCGAACATCAAAGTTAATTTTTGTGTCAATCGTCCACATTGAGCCACGGGAATTTTCCGTCAGTGGTATTTTCAAAATCAATGATTGATAAACAATTGAACCTAAACCGATTACCAATAAAATGGCAATTAAAATCTTCAGATGAAGTGTTAAGGATTTCATAATTAATTATTTCGTTGTTGGACAAGTTGGTGTGGATAGTTTAGAAACAGAAGGATCAACAATTGCTTTTAATTTTGTTAATCCGATTTTTCCTATCAAAATTGGAAATATAAAATGTGTACGATCAATCAAATTCACTTCTAATTTTTTCTTTTGATTGCCCATACAAATTTCTAATTCAATCACTGGACGCTCTGCCGATGTTGAATCATTTGGTGAATCTATTTCGCCACTACGTTTCTTAATGCGGCTCATACGTTTAATTGGAAACTCGTAGTATTTTTTACCACTTTCTACTTGAAAGCGCACCCATTTTTCTTTATTTTTTGTAAAAATCTTTAAATCTAAAGCATTCAATGAAGCAGTTTTTGCACCTGTATCTAACTTAGCATGCAAAGTCATATTACCTAGTTGAGGCAAAATCACCTTTTCATCATGACCATAAATTGATTTTTCAATGATTGGTTTTACATCCGCTTTTTTTTCTTCAATAATTGGCTGATTATCCAACAATTGCTGCTCTTCTACATCAACGGCATAACTTACACCAAAAACAGGAAGCATCATCAAAGATAACAAAAGTGTTCTCTTCATATTTTTCATACTAATCCTTATATATTTCAATCAAGCGCCACTCTATTTTGCGCAAAATAATAGCACCAAATTTAAATGTAAATCGATAATTTACTTTTTCATCAAAGACTGCAAGGCGATCTTAATCAGCTCATCTACAGCCATATCAGGCTTAGCAATTTTCTTAATCATTTTCTCAGCATCACCTGATTTATAACCCAATGTGGTTAAAGCCAAGATTGCATCATTGACTGGATTATGAATTGGCTTCATATCCAATAAGTCTCCAGATGAAATCATAGAGATTGCTTTAATCTTATCTTTCAACTCTACAATTAAACGTTCAGCTGTTTTTTTACCAATACCAGGTACTCGAGTTAAACGTGTTACATCTTCATTCGCTATCACTTCATACAATTCAGCCACAGATAAACCTGACAAAATCACTATGGCACTTTTAGGACCGATACCAGATACTTTGATCAAAATACGAAACGCTTCTTTTTCTTCCAAAGTATAAAAACCATATAAAAGACTGGCATCTTCGCGCACGATTTGCTGAATATATAACGATGCTTCTGTTTTTACAGACGGCAACATAGAAAAAGTTGAGATTGGCACCTCAACTTCATAACCTACGCCATTAACATCCATAACGAGAATATTCGGTGGTAACTTTTCCCAGATTTGTCCTCGTAAACGAGCAATCATTATTTAACTCCTATCATTGGCAAGTGAAATCCATGTGTTAAGGCTGCAGCTAAAGCATCTGCTGCATCGGCTTGCGGCTTACCATTCAACTTTAATAAATGTTCAACCATGTGTTGCACTTGGTCTTTTGTTGCATGACCATTGCCCACAACGGTTTGTTTAATTCTTGTGGCACTGTATTCATGAATTTCCAAACCAGCCAAAGCGGCAGCACACATTACAACGCCGCGCGCTTGCCCTAATTTGAGTGCTGATTGTGGATTTTTATGAATAAAAACTTGTTCAATCGATAATTGATCTGGCTGATATAAACCAATCAATTGATCTAATCCTTCAAAAATTGTTTTTAAACGATTACCAGTGGTTGCTTTGACATCCATCCTAATACAACCACTATCAATATATCTTGCTTTACGATTGATCCATTCAATCACACCATAACCAGTGATTCGACTACCTGGATCAATCCCTAAAATAATCACGATAATTACAGCTGGCTAAGAATATCAGCCGAGATATCAGCATTAGAATAAACGTTTTGTGTATCGTCTAAGTTTTCTAACATATCCAACATTTTAATCATCTGTTTTGCATCATCTAAAGATAATGATACGTTATTTGCAGCGCGCATAGTCACTTCAGATTCTTCTGGTTTTAAACCTTTTTCAACCATTGCATTATAAACTTCCGCATACGTTTGAGGCGTTGTTAATACATCGATTGAAGTATCATCATTCACAATAATGTCTTCAGCACCTGCATCAATCGCCGCATCTGTAATTGCTTCTTCATCAGAACCTTCAGGATAAGATAAAACGCCTGTTTCTGTAAATTGGAATGCAACAGAACCTGAAACGCCCAAGTTACCACCACATTTACTGAATGCATGACGAACTTCACCAGCTGTACGATTGCGGTTATCAGATAAACAATCCACCATTACGGCAATACCGCCAGGACCATAACCTTCGTAGCGAATTTCTTCTTGTTCTGTATCACTATCACCACCCAAACCACGCTTAATTGCACGATCAATGGTATCTTTAGTCATATTTGCAGCCAAAGCTTTATCCATAACCATACGCAAACGAGGATTACTTGCAGGGTCGCCATTTGCTGCCATGCGTGTTGCAATTGTAATTTCACGAATAAAGCGAGTAAAAATTTTACCGCGTTTTGCATCTTGAGCACCTTTACGATGCTGAATGTTTGCCCATTTACTATGACCTGCCATTGAAAGCTCCTTAATGACCTACTAAATACTTCAAATTAAACTCAATAAAAGTGAGCATTTTATCATAAAGAATTCCAATATTTATCATCCAATGCAGGATATAAGCGATTCATAAGTATTTTAGATAAAATTCATACAAAACAGCCAGCTAGGATCTATCAATTATGATGCATATCAATCATTACTGCTAGATGAATATCTTCATAAACCTAGTCATAGGCAATCATTTATCATCATTCACCTAATAAAAATCTATTAATAGCTTCAATGACTTTTTGCTATCATCTCTGAACTTATTCATCGCTTGAAGGAAATAGATATGTCTATGTATCAAGAACACATTGAAAATTTACAACAAAAAGCTACAGTATTTTTAGAAAAACACCAATTAGATGCTTTAGTTTTATCATCAGGGGCACCTAAATATTTTTATGATGACGATATTGAAATTCCTCACAGAATGCCTGCAAGTTTTCGTTATTGGATCCCTGAAACGATTGGCACACATCAATATTTAATCATCACAAAAACAGATCGCACATTATTAAACTATCGCCCGAAAGATTTTTGGTTAAAAGTGAAAGAAGAGCTAGGCGAATGGCAACAAATGTTTACCGTTGAAGCACATGCTCACTTAGATGATCTTAAAAATAGCTTAACTAATCAAACAGAAGCTAAAAATTGGTTATGGTTAGGCCCTGATTTATTTGATCATGATGATTCTAAACGTGCATCGTTAGAACAAAAACAAGAGATCGATAGCTGGCGCTTAATCAAAACTGAGTTTGAAATCGAATGCATGAGAATTGCTTCTGTACGTGCTGCTTCTGCTCACGTTGCAGTTCGTGAATCATTGTCTGAATACATCAGTGAATTCCAAATGAATTTGGATTACTTAGATGTAACTGGCATGCGCGAATCTGAAATGCCTTATGGCAACATTATTGCATATAATGAAAATGGCAGTATTTTACATTACCAAGAATTGAATCAAGAACCACCTGCAATGTTATACAGCTTTTTGATTGATGCAGGCGCATCTTTTGAAGGTTATATTTCAGACATTACACGCACACATGCTGGTCACGATTCTAATGAATTATTCAAAGCAATCTTAGAAGATATGCGCTTAATCAAACTAGAATTGATTGCACAATGTAAAGCTGGTGTTTCTTACATGGATATCCATAGCTATGCTTTGGAATTGATTGGCGAGCTATTGATCAAACATGAATTCTTGATTGATATCGAAGTTGAAGATGCAATCACCAAAGGCTTAGTGAGAATTTTCTTCCCACATGGTATTGGCCATTTATTGGGCTTAAACACGCACGATACGCCAAGCATTGCAAAATCATTGAAAGAAACAAATGAGACTTTCAAAAATCTTCGTTTAACTCAGCAATTGCAAAACAATATGGTATTGACGATTGAACCTGGTATTTATTTCAACAATACATTGATCAGTGAAGCATTGTTAGATGCAGATAAAGCTCAGTACATGAATATTGAATTGATCAATGAATTCTTGCCTTATGGCGGTATTCGCGATGAAGATAACATCGTGATTCAGGATGATGAACCACGTAACTTAACAGCGGAAGCATTCAAAGAAGTTGGCGCGGAACATTTTTAATTAATCACTTTTAAAAAAAAACCACAATGACAATCATTCATTGTGGTTTTTTATTTACACAAAATACAAATATTCTATTTTTTCCTTGCACATTGCTCAGTAATAAATGGATTATCATTGCCTTGTTTTTTCGCAATGATCTGATTGCGTTGGCATTCCCATTGCTTAACTGGATATGCTCTATTCCACTCTAGCATTAAGTTTTTCTCTTGCGATGCCAATGCAATACCATATTTCTTTTCCATATAAAGATATGTTCGCGCGATCATACCTTTAACTTCTTTACGCGGCTGCACTTGACGCTTTTGGAAATCTGTTGCAAATTCACATTTACCATATTGGTTGAATTTTTTTGTAAATTCACTAAAACGATAATTAGAACGATCCGCATTCACTTCACCCACAGCTGGTTGAAGATTATGCATATCACCTTCCATCACATCAAACTGTGCAATACCACCACAATTTTTGCGCCCACCTTCCTGCCAGCAACGTAATTGTTTACCAAAATTATGTGCAGGCATTACATGCTCCCATTCAATACGATTTGCACGTACTTCATCTTTACGCACTTTATAACCACAACTTTTTAAATCGAGTTCACTTTTACGATCATTGAATTTAAAGTCACAGCCACAATAAAATTCTTTCTGTTGGGGATTTTCTTGATAAATCTTAATTAACGCTGTTTTTGCTTTTGCAAAAGTTTGCACATCACGAGAACTGCCTTTATCACTTTGCTCAATAATGGTTTTTCCACCAAAAAAAGAACCTATCAATGTGATTAAAACAATTGCGATTGTTTGTAATGGTTTACGTTGAAATTGTTTAATCAATCGGCTCATATCTTGTTGTGAAATCTGTTTCTTCGCCATGTTTTCTATCTTTCTCAGCACTTAAAAACGCTACACTATATAGGGAAACTCATGCTTCCTCAATCTGCAGTGCAAATATAAATCTGTTATACTTCATGAATAAATTTCTTGGGGAAAATAATTTATGAATATCACGTTCTTAGGTACAGGCGCTGGCAAACCTTCATTACAACGTAATGTAACAAGCAATATCCTAGACTTAACAAAAGAACGTCAAGAAATGTGGTTATTTGATTGCGGTGAAGCAACTAGCTTACAGATTCAAAGATTACAACGCAAAGAGTCAAAAGAACAATCTCCATTACCTAATATCACGTTACCAAAAATATCAAAAATCTTTATCACACATTTACATGGTGATCATATTTTTGGCTTATTTAGTTTACTGACAAGTAGATCAATGAGTGGTTGCAAAAAACCACTCACTCTGTATGGACCAAAAGGTATCAAAAGAATCGTCGATACAGTGATTGAAGTCACTGAATCTTTTATGATGTTTCCTTTCGAAATTATCGAATTAGAAGAAAACTCTGATGCCAGCCAGCCATTTTTAGTATTTGAAGATGATACTTTTAAAATCACAGCAATTGGATTACAACATCGAGTACAATCCTTTGCTTACCGCATTGAAGAAAAAGACAGCATTGGCCGATTAGACGTTAATGCATTACATCAAATTGGTGTGCATGATCATGAAATTTATCAGCAACTTAAAAATCAGCAAACGGTTACATTAGATGACGGGCAAAGATTATTACCTCAAGATTATCTAAAAAACCCACAAAAAGGCAAAACTATTGTAATTTTTGGTGACACTTCACCTTGTAAAAATGCAATCACAATTGCAAAAAATGCCGACTTCATTTTGCATGAAGCAACTTATTCACAAGAATTCGAAACATTGGCATTAGAACGCGCACATTCCACAACATTACAAACAGCAAACACCGCTAAAAATGCCAATGTGAAGAAACTGTATTTCACCCACATTAGCCCTAGATATTTTCATCAAGATGATCAAAACCAATTAGTGGCCGAATGTCGAGCTGTTTTCCCTGAAAGTTACCTCACGCAAGATTTAATGCGTGTCGAAATTTAATTAAAATGATAACTTTTTTATAAGATCTGGGCGGCGCTCTGCTGTATCCGCCAAAGATTTTTCTTTACGCCATTCCGCGATTTTCTTATGATTGCCCGACAACAAAACATCAGGGACTCGCATACCATTGATCTCTTCTGGACGCGTATAATGTGGGCAATCCAATAATCCATCACTAAAAGAGTCTTGCTCAAAAGATTCATGATTAGATAACACATCTGGCAATAAACGAGAAACCGAGTCAATAACGATATTAGCGGCCAATTCACCACCTGATAAAACATAATCACCCACAGAAAGTTCTAAATCAATTTCGCCTTCTATAATACGCTCATCCACACCTTCATAGCGACCACACAAAAGAACAATATGAGATTGTTCTTGCAGTTTTTGAACCAATGCTTGATTCAATAATTGACCGCGCGGTGATAAATAAATACGGTAACCTCGATTGGCACGGGACTTACTAATTTCATCAAATGCATCTTTCAATGGTTGATATTTCATTACCATTCCTGGGCCACCGCCATAAGGGCGATCATCCACTGTATGATGAATATCTGTTGTATATTTTCTAGGATTCCAACATTGAGTTTCAATGCTACCTTTTTGATGAGCTCGTCCAACAACACCTAATTTACAATATTGTTCAATCAACTCAGGAAAAAGTGTTATGACATCAAATATCATCTTCATCCCAATCCACTAAAATTTCTTTAGCTTCTAAATCCACTTTAATAACCGCATGACCAACAGTAAATGGAATTAAGCAATCTTGACCATTTTTTCTAGCCACCATTACATCGTTTGCACCTGTTTCTAAAAATTCTGTCACTTCACCAAAAATGAAACCCGATGAATTTTTAACAGTTAATCCCATTAAGTCAGCCCAATAAAACTCACCTTCTTCTAACGCTTCTAATTGTGAATTCTCAATAAACAATTCTAGACCATAGTAAGGCTCAACAGCTGTTCTATCAACGAATCCATTAAATTTAATCGTGAGACTTTTACCAGCATAAGCAGTATCTTCCACCTCCAATCTTTGCCAAACATTATTTCTGAAAACAAATAAATGATCATAGCCAAAGATTGCATCTCTTGGTCGAGTTTCTGAAAAGACTTTAACGTAACCTTTTAAGCCTTGAAAACCATTGATTTTACCTACAGCAATTTTGCCAGTACTATCCATATACAAATTACCTTCAAAAAAAAAACCTCACTCGACAGAATGAGGTATTTCTATTATTAATAACTAAATTACTGAGCTTTTTTGTTCAACTCATTAATAACTTGTTTAACACGATCAGTAGGTTGAGCACCAACGCTTACCCAGTAGTTAAAACGATCCATGTCAATACGAACACGTTCTTCTTGACCTGAAGCGATAGGGTTAAAGAAACCTAAACGTTCAATGTAACGACCTGTTGCTACGTTTCTGCTATCTGCAGCTACTACTTGATAGAAAGGGCGCTTCTTAGATCCACCACGTGCTAAACGAATTGTAACCATAAAATAAAAATCCTAAAAATATAAGTAATTAAATAACACAGCACTTCTTTT
>JASLHB010000127.1 GCA_030149965.1 Wohlfahrtiimonas sp.
CTGATTGTTCATCTTCTTCTGTCCAATCTATAACAACATAATCATACTCACAGTTATCATTTCTTGACCTGAATAGATTAACCTTTTTATTATGTGTTTTACCCCCCCTAAAACAATATGTACAAATACAGTAATATAAAAAAGGTCGAAAACTCCAACAAAATCAATACGTTACACATAAAAAGGTCGAAAACACTAATTTTTCGAAATGTCCATTAACTTCTATTATCTACAACTTAAGTTCTATTTACATACCATTTAAAGAGCCTTTAATAGCTATTTAAAGAAAGAACCCCATATATACGAGTAAACATCTACTACAGCTCTATATATAAGGATATTAAACATAAAAGCCACCCTATAACTGGGGTGGCTTTTTGCTTTATAATAAATAAAATAGATCACTCTGATATTTGTAGATTATAGCTATAAAAAGGACTTAGGGTGTACTATAGGGTGTACTATAGGGTGTACTTTTCAATGTGTTTTGTTTAAGTGTAGAATGTATAAAAAGTATTTAAAATGGTTCTTTTTACACGTTTTATATATGAAACACATAAAAAAAATCACCTTTTAAATATGATAAAAACACTTATATCGCTAACAGTCAACTTGTTAGATGTTTATTTTAGGGTGTTCTATTTTTTAAATGTTCTATTTCAGCTTCAATGTCATTTAATCTATCATATAAATCAGCAGGATCAGGTAAGTCTACTAATAAAGCCATTTTTACATCCCAAATTTCTTTTATATGTTCTACTTCAATGGGGAAGTTTGGGTATTCCCGCCTATTATCAGACTTACAGTATAAGTTTGAATATTTAATTATTCGGTTTAATACCCTTTTGACAATTACTCCATCTTCATTAGAAACAATTACATATATTCTATTATCTTTTATATCTTCTATCCAATTCTCAACAAATTGGCCAACTACATAAGAGTGCTCATGTAAAGTTGGAAACATAGACCTTCCTTTTACTTGAAACATTCTAAAAAGCCCATTATTTAGATTAGGTAATCTATATGATGGTAAATTTTGAATAAACATAGGATCACAATATCCATTTAGATAGCCAGCCTGTGCATATACAGGTACAAGAACTATATTATCATTATTACTAGAGTCGACAGTTACTATACTTGGAACCTTATTTGAATCTTCACTTGTATATATTGGATTTTCCTGATAAGGCTTTACTTCTCCAATAAGTTCACTGACTGAAACACCTAACGCAATTGCAATTTCTTGCAATTTTTTCAATGGAATATCATTAGTTCCATTCTCATAATTGACATATGTCCGTTTAGGAATTCCTATTTTACTCACTAAATCATCCTGTGTCAATCCTTTCTCAGTTCTTATTTCTTTGATTTTCAGCATATAAAAAATATAATTGCAATATTTTGCAAATTCAAACCTATTTACTTGCAATATTCTGCAAATGTTATATATATTTGCAACAACAAATTAATGCAAATTTAAAAAATAAAATGAACTGGATAGAAATTAAACAAAAAATTCAATACGGAGACAAACGTCAAGTGTCTGATATATTGAATCTTCCTTCTGCAACAGTATACTCAGTTATAAACAGAGAAGCTGGAATTTACGAACCTGTTATTAAAAATGCTTTAATGGCAATAATCTGCAATAGAGAAGCATTAGGCAAAAGAATATCAAACCTTATAACAACAAGAGATGATTATGAAAAAACTTTTCAAGAGAGTAATAAAAGCATTACTCAGTAAAATAATAAAAATCGAAACTCTAAGAGTTTATGATTTTGAAATGAAAAAGGAAATAGAAGCTAACTATATTCTCTTATTCGGAAAATACATTACAACTGTTTACAATTAAAATTTACAACTACTCGAATACACGATGACTAATATTAATCCATACGAATATTGCGACAATCAGCTTGGGGTCAAGATTAAGTACTTAATCTCAGACCGAAACAAAGCAGATGAAAGCTTATGCTTGATTGCTTATAGGGCATTCAAAAAGCGTATGGATAGTGATACAAGTTCAGAGAAACAATTGAGAACAGGTAGTTATCATTATGAAGCACTTGTAAGTTATGATTCTTTATCTGCGGAATGGAAAGAAGATTTGAATAGATATTTTGGAAATCCACCTGCAAAGATAGAGGAAGACTACTTCAAAAAGCATTACTTCTATGACTCAAAAGCATACGACTATTTCCTTGATCATAGATATGGAGATAGACAAGAGAAAAAACTTGAAATGAAGTTTGTTGATGAGTACACTTATAATGCAAGTGTTTTAAATACAGTATTAGAATTGTATGCAAATAGAAAAGGAATGAAAAAAGCACTTAACTCTCAAACAATGGATATATGGGATAGTCTTAATAAAGATGTTAATTCATTTAGAGATGTACCCCATACCCTACCAGCTTCTAAAGATGGTTTGAGAAGAAAAACAATGCTTTATAAAAAAGAAGGGTATAGCAGTTTAGTATCTAAGAAATTACAAAACAACAATGCTAAGAAAGTTATTTCTGATGAACAAGAAGCTCTATTAGATGAATTAATTGCGAAACATAACAATTTAGAAAATACAATGATTGCAACTATACACAATGCAGTAGCCTCTCAAATGAATTGGAAAACAATTACTGCAGGTACAGTTGCAAATAGAAAACAAGAGAACATGCTAGTATTATATGCTGGTCGAAAAGGTGTAAAAGAAATGAAAAATCAAATTCTTATGCAGAATAAAAGAAGTAAGCCGAGCAAACCTATGCTTTACTGGACACTTGATGGTTGGGATGTTGAACTGTTCTATCAAAAAACAGGTGTTAATCCAAAAGGACATAGTGTTACAACTTACACCAATAGATTAACTGCAGTTATTATTCTTGATCCATATAATAAATATCCAATTGGATATGCAATTGGAACGCATGAGACACCTTCTCTTATTAAAAAAGCAATACAGAATGCATATAACCATGTTAAAGAGTTGTTCGGAGAATTTTACAAACCTTATCAAATACAGTCTGATAACTATGGTAAAAAGACATTAAAAGAAGTATATGAAAAGTCTTGTAGTATTTATACACCTGCTGAAGTTGGAAATGCAAAAGCAAAAGTAATTGAGCCTTGGTTTAATTATATCAATAAGAAGTACTTCAAACTATTCAATAACTGGTCAGGACACAATATAGTGAGTGGTTCTGATAACCAACCCAACCAGGATTATTTGAATAAAATAAAGAAAAGTTTTCCTGATGAAGCTGGATGTATTGCCCAAATAACACAAGTTATAGAAACTATTAGAACAGAATTGAGAAGAGAATATCTTGAGTCATTTGAAGCTTCAGAATTCGTATTACCAGTGTCAAATGAATACTTCTTACAAGTTCTTGGGTCAACAACAGGCTACACCAATAAATTACAACCTGAAGGAGTCTTACCAACTATTGAAGGCTCTAAAATGTTCTATGATAGCTTTGATATTAATTTTAGAAGACTTGCTCATATAGATTGGACAGTTAAGTATAATCCTGCCGATTTAACACAAGTATTAGCAGTTAATGAGGACAAAGGTTACTCATTTATGTTAGAAGAAAAGTATATGCCTGCCATGGCATTGGCTGATCAAACAGATGATGATTTAAAACATTTAAAACGTGTTAGAGATTTTAATAAAGAAAACATTAATCTCATATCACAAGAAAGAGGTCGCACAGGTGAATTAATAGAAGATTTCTTTGATTCTAATCCTCAACTACAGAATACAATGGCAAAAACACTTCTTACAGATAGTCTTGGACAACACAAGAACTATAAGTCTCAAGAAAGGTTAGAGATAGCTACTCAGGCTGAAAAGCTTACAGCAAAACAACATAAGAAAACTGAAAAGAAAGAAGCACAAGATTGGGCTAAACAACAGAAAGATTACTTAAAAGAAAAAATTAACCTAAATAACTATTTTGACGATAATGAATAACGCAAGAAAACAATTTTTAGTAGATGAGCTTAGAAAATTTGCAACAGATAAGAATTTATCTCAAGCAGACCTAAAAAGAGAATTAAGTATCTCAGAACGCTATTTAATTGAAATGTTTAAAGGAAGTTTTACGTATGATGATGGCAGAGATATTCCTTTAAAACATTTTTTGAAAATTGAAGATTACTTAGGATTAGCAAAAGAAAGACAGCTTTGGAAATTAGTACCAACTACACAAGCTGAACAAATAATAGCAACTCTTACTGATGCAAAGGAATTTGGCTATACAAATCTAATAATAGGAGAAACAGGATGCGGTAAGACATTCTTGTCAGACAAGTTTGTACAGAAGTCTCCAAAGGATTCTTTTAAAATTACAGTTGGTTCTACTGATACCATAGCAGATTTACTTGATAAGATATTAGATGTTCTTAAAATACCTCAAGGTAAATCAAAATCCAAAAAGATAAATGACATTATAAAAAAGCTGGTACAACTTAGATATGAAGGTTATAAACCTATTTTAATTTTCGATGAGAGTGAATATATGAAACAAGCTACTCTATGTAATATGAAAGAGCTACACGATCATTTAGTTAGTAAATGTGCAGTAGTAATGATAGGAACAGATCAATTATTAGTGAAGTTAGAAAAACTTAAGAAGAAGAATAGAGATGGTATTCCTCAATTTTATAGAAGAGTAAAATTCAACATACGTACTTTAAATGGTGTTGATACAAGCTTTAAATCTTTTTTAAATGCACTTGAAATAACGGACAAGTCTCTTATTAAATTTCTACAGACCAACTGTGAAAACTATGGAGAACTTCATGATGCACTTGTGCCTGTACTTAGAGAAAGTGATCGTACAGGAGAACCATTAACGGAGAATTTCGCAAGATTAGTACTTCAACTACCTAACTATAATTGATAATGGAAAACATAAAGTCTACTAAACCAAAGTCTGCTAAAACAATAAAGCAGTTAAGAAAAACTATTGTCGAACGCATTGATTTTGAAGATCAGTTTTATGATGCTTTTGGTCTTCCACAAAATAGAGGTGTTTGGCTTGTATGGGGTGCTTCAGGAAGTGGTAAGAGTTCATTTATTATGCAACTGATAAGAGCCTTAGCAAAATCAAATGATGTGCTGTATAACTTATTAGAGGAAGATCCTGATGACGCTTCTTTTTTAGAAAGGTTAGATACTTTCAAAATGCATGAAGTTGAAAGCAACATTAAAGTCGCACAGTACAGTCCAGAAGAATTAAGGGTTGTTTTAAGAAGAAGAAATTCTCCAAAAGTAGTAGTAATAGATTCTTTAATCTATTTCACCAGAAGCTTTGATGATTACTTCTCTCTTCGTAAAGAGTTTAAAGATAAGATTTTGATTTTTACAGCACATGCTAAAGGGGCAAATCCTAAAGAAGAAATAGAAATGAGGGTGATGTATGATGCTTATATGAAGGTTAGAGTTGATGCTTATGCAGCTTATTGTAAAGGTAGAAGTATAGGACCAAATGGAGGACACTATATAATTTGGAATAAAAAATATAAAGAACTGAACGGAAATGATAACTAAAGAAAAATTCGACTATTTGAATGTATTAGCGTTAGACTCGCTATATGACTTTCTTTCATTATATGAAAGGCACTTATGCCACTTGCTTTTTTTACAACGGACAAATAAGACCAGTGATAAAATAGAAACAGCAAGGTTGTTAATAAATGATCAAAATTGGAGACCTCCAGCATCAATATATGGACAAGACCGAGTATTATATATGATAGTTGAAAATCATAAAATACCAGCAATCCTATACAAGGATAGCATAGAAGATTTAGTAAAAAAACATTTAAAATAATATACCATGAATACAGAGACACAAAACAAAGATTTAAGCAGTTTAACAATAGATGATTTACAAGCTGAGTTAAACAAAAGAACAGAGAACGAACGTAAGAAGCACCAATTACAACGTGAAGCTTATGAAGATATGAAAGAAGATGTAGTAATGTCTTTAGTAGCAATTGCAGAAGCACAACATGCTCAGTTGAAAGAATTTAAACTTCATGCTTTTGAATCAATGCAAACACTATATGCTTTGCTTTTGGAATATTCAAGTAGACATGCTGATACAAAAGGAAACTTTAGAGTTGAGTTTGGAAATTGTAGAGTTAATTATGTGAAAAAAGGAATTGCAACTTTTGATGAAAAAGCAGATCAAGCTGAAAAACATATAATTGATTTTATTAATACTCAGTTTGCAGAACAAGAAGACTCAAGAGACCTTATCATGAGTTTGTTAGAACGCACAAAAGGCTCTTTAGATGTCAACTCTATTCAAAAACTTTATGCTATGGAGGATCGTTTTACTGATCCTAATTGGGTAAAGGGAATTGAACTATTAAAAGAAAGTTACAATTACAGTTATAGTAAAGACTATATCAGATTTGAAAAGAGAGATGAGAAAGGTGAATGGAAAACAATTAATCTACAGTTTAGCTCAATCTAAAAACAACATTGCCCCTGAACACAATTGTTAGTAAGGGGTTAAATTTAATCTTAATTATTATGATAAACCTATTTAATACTAATATTGAAACAATGTCTATCCATCAGGTAGGCAACAAAAGTAGAAATGAAGCTATATTTTTATCAGCTGAGCCATATCAATTAAATGATGAAATAATGCCTCTGCTAAAAGAATATTTCTTTAAACCATTTCGTGAAAAAGAAGAAAATTACTATCAATTTGCACATGATTTTGATTTAGAATTCAATGAAATGTACAATCTAGTAAGTGAAGTATTCACTACTCCTTCTGTTGAAAATGTACATGCAGTATCTCAAAAGATAACACGTCATTTATTTGAACAATCAAATCACCCCCATATTAAAAATGGAGAAGTTTATGTTACTTATTTAACAGATTTGTCAATTGATAATAATATTGTTGATGCAATAGGGATTTTTAAAAGTGAAATAAAAACAGACTTTATACAATTTCAAAAAGAAAGTTCAAATCTTCAAATGAAATTAGAGCAAGGGATAAATCTTAGTAAACTGGATAAAGGCTGTATTATATTCAACTACAAAAAAGAAGAGGGCTATAAAATTCTAACAATAGATAGTAATAAGTATGATGCTCGTTATTGGTTAGAACACTTTCTTAATATTGATATATTCCAAGATGAGTCTTTTATGACTAAAAAGTACTTGAAATTTATTCAAGAGTTCGCAAAGGAAGTTGTATTACCAGCTGAAGATAAAAAGGAAGAAGTTATGTTTATGAATCGTTCAGTAAACTACTTTGCAAAGAACGATGATTTTGAAGAATCTATTTTTTTAGAAAATATAATTCATAATCCTGATTTAATATCTGAGTTTAAAAACTATAAAGTTGATAATGGAGAAAAATATAGTATAGAAGATGTTACGACTTTTCCAATTGCTAATAATGCGGTATCTGAGATTCGTAAGAAATTAAAGAATTATATCAACTTGGATACTAATATTACAATAAAGTTAGATTTTGTTAATCCTGAAAGTGCTGATCAATTTGTAGAGAAAGGATGGGATGAGGAAAAACAGATGTATTACTACCTATGTTATTTTAATAAAGAACAAAAGTAAAACACTATGGCATCTCTAAATAATCTTAGAGCCTATTTGGAAGGTAAAGAACCTCACGAAATAGGAATATTACTTTGGGATTTCACACAAAGAACAACTGTTCTTGAGGAATTAACACAAAGGGAGATTGATACTATCTGTAACTATTTTATAAGTATAAATAAGACAGCAGAACAGATATATAGAGAAGAATTAGAACTTAAAGAGTGGCGTTCAAATATACTTGCATTAGCTACTGAAATTGGGATAAAAGAACCAACATCATTTATCTCTTTCAACCAATGGATGCTGAACCATAGCAAATACAAAAAACAATTAAATCAGCATTCAATAGAAGAACTTAAGAATGTCTTTAAGCAATTAAAGATGGTTAGTAAAAACAATAATAAATCAGCTAAGTCTCCAATGACTAAAGCCTGGTTTTCGAA
Organism: Wohlfahrtiimonas sp.; assembly: GCA_030149965.1. GTDB lineage: Bacteria > Pseudomonadota > Gammaproteobacteria > Cardiobacteriales > Wohlfahrtiimonadaceae > Wohlfahrtiimonas. The sequence goes on from JASLHB010000127.1 coordinate 8,047, forward strand.
AGGAAAGGATTTAAAAGATTTTAATTAGCAGTAAGAGTATGGAATTTAAATTACAAAGCCTTAGATGTAAACATATTAATAAGCATAGTAAAATTAGAAGAGTTGCTTGTACTGTTGTTGAGTTAGAGGTTAAATGTGATTGTTGTGGTCAAGTTGTTGAAATTATTATTGAAACTTAATATGAAAGGAAATAGAATATGTATTCAACTATCAGATAATTTAAGATATCTAAGGAATCAACTTAATTTATCTCAACAAGGTATAGCTGATGTCTTAAAGATTACAAGATCACGATATGCAAAGTATGAAGAAGTACTATCTGAGCCTCCTATTTATTTACTTGTACAAATGAGTGTTTTTTTTAAAGTCTCAATAGATGATTTGTGTAAAAAAGATTTAAGAAAATGGAAATAAAACTGAAAATTAGTACTGATACACTTTTCGCATTGGGTAGATGGTTTACTCAAGTTAATTATATTAGATATTCAAACGGAATTAATAGAGTTTGGATATCTATTGGACTTGAATTATCAGATCGATTTGATAAGAAGTGTAAAACAATAGAGCGGCAGACATCTATGTTCGATTCTAAAAAAAAGCATAGCTTGAAGCTAAAATATTATGAAGGATGGGCTTTTAAAGAATTGTTAGTTGTTATAGTGCCATTCGTTAAAATAGAGAATCCACTGCACTATTCGTTATTGAGTAAAGTGATAGATGAATTAGATCAAAAATTATTATGTTAACAGTATATAAAGTAAAAGGAAGAGATCAAGGATTAGAGTTTATTTTTAAGTATGACTTAAACGGGATTTTGGTTTCTTTTGAAAAAAATCAAGAACTTGTAGGGAAGCAAATTACTTGGTTGTATTCTGAACGCTTTCCTGAAAAGGAAGAACAAATGCAAAATTATTGGATTGCTGATCCAAGCATGCGTAAAAAATTCATTGTTGAACGTGCTCCAGCTAATTTAGACTTTGAGAGTTTGTGGAACTTGTATGATTATAAGGTTTCAAAACAAGATGCTATGAAGCAGTTTAATAAACTAAAAGAAATTGATGTTATCAAGTGTTTTTCTTCGCTTAAAAACTATGAAGATTACTTGATTAGGACTAAGATAGCTAAGGCTCATTTAAGCACCTATATCAACAGACGATATTTTGATAATGAGTATTAATCAAAAAGAGTTAACTGCTAATGTGGTTAACTCTTTTTTTATTTTTATAACCTTGTCAAGGTTATAATGTTTAATTTTGTATTTTAAAATATTAACACAAATGGAGACAATAAGAGAAATTGAATACTCAAATGGTAAAAGTATATTTAAGGGTTTTTTTCATAGATTCTTAATTAAAAAAGATTCTGATGGCAATGAAGTTGCAGTAGCATTAATTGAAAATATAGAGGGAAATATTTTAGAAGTTGCTTTTGGTCTGATTAAGTTTAAAGAACATGAAAATAAAAAAGGATTAAGAAGAATTAAATATTATACCACTCCTTTATTTGCCCGAAATGAAAGTGATATTAGTAAAATAGGATTTTTTCATTTTTGGGAACAAACTAATTTAAGCTATAATGATAGTATAGAAGTGAAAATAGGTGTTGTAGAAGACAAAGAGTCAGGTTGTATAATAAAAGTTGAATCAGAGAATATTACTTTTATAGATTAAATATTATGAAAAAATTACTACTTATGCTGGGGTTAGCACTATCATTTGGGTGCTCTAGTTCAACTGAAGAGATAGATTTAAGTCCATATTCTAAAGGTGAAGGAGGGGCTCAAGTATTAGTTTATTATCAAAAGACTCTAGGTACAGGAGAGGCTGTTAATGAAAGATATAACGGAAGTCTTGTTCATATTTGGAATGCTGATGGAAGAGATTTTGATGTAGATAAATCATACTCTAACATTATAGAAGGATATCTTTATGACAGAATTAGTGATAAATCATATAAGCCAGTTGTAACAAAATTAGGAATAGATTCTTTTATAAAAACATTAAAAGTAGGAAAGTATTTTATTTATATAAATACACTAAAGCCAGAATCATTTTATAGAGGCGTGCCTACATACGGTTATACTTACAAGTACTTTGAAGTAAAAGAAAAAGATATAGTTACTCTTAAAAAGGTATTTGATATAAAGAAAGGAGAAGGACCTAATAAAAAACTCTTCCCTTGGGAATAAAATACAACAAACCCCAACTTGCAAAACGAGTTGGGGTTTGTTATTTTTGTAACTATGTCAAGTGTAGTTATAAATAATACAAAGAAAGGTCGTAATGAACGCCTTATTCAAAAGCGAAACCAGCAGTTGGTTGCTCGCTTTTACTTCTATTCTACACTTATGTCATTAAAGTTCTCTTCTGTATTAGAACTCTTAGAAGATGAGTTTTTCTTGTCTCAAGCTCGTATTACTGATCTACTTGCAGAAAACTCTAATTTGATTACAAATATAGAATTACAGCAAATTACAATTAATGAATTAAAAGATAGTTATCCCGCTATGAATTGGCAGTATAATCATGCCAAGAGGTCTCAAAGCGTAGGGCAAATATCTTTAAACCTTTTCTAAGGTTTTCATTCTTGCCACTCTTTCGGCTAAAAGGATAAAATGAGCTATCACTATACCCTTGTAGTTTTTTATATACATCATCTTGCAATCTTAACCACTCCAGAGATTTTTTGCGAATTTGAGGTGTAGTTAAGGAGTTAGTTTCCCCTAATGCTTTAGTTATTATTCTAACAGTAAAGAACGCTTGAACTTTCTGAATGTCATTCTCAATGTCCTCACAGAAGGGCATGTCAATATCAATTAAAGCACAAGGATATGTTACAGGGGGCATTTCTTCTAATAGTTGACCATTATCAAGGTCAATGTATCTAATGTCTTTTATTTGCGTTAAAAGCTCTTCTAATTTTAAGTATAGTTGTTCCATCTTATCCTTTAAATATTTTTCTTAGTTCTTCTACTGATATTCTTCTAAGGCGTGCTTTTAAAAGAGGTGAATCTTTTTCTGCTCCTATAAATCTCCTTTGAGGTATATTCTGTAATATGATTCTTTCATGTGCTTTGACTTCAACTGTTTTCCCTGTCTTATTGTTTTTCCTTTTAAAAGTTCTTACAGTTTGATTTACTTGACCTCTAAAGCCATAATTGTGAACACGAGCATAAGGGACATCAGTGCCACCTGCACCAACATATACAACATTATTGACAATTCGTGTAATTCTAATAGATCTTTTTAGTTTTCCAGTCTTAACTAAAAGAGCACGATCTGTTTCATCTGCTTTGCCCCATTTTGTAGGATTTTTCCTTTTTTCCCAAACCTCTTGATTACTGCCACTCCAAGCTTCTTTTTCAAAACTTTCAAGTGAAAAACTTACTACTTCATTTCCAATTATCTCAGGAAGTGTTCTAAGTGTTTTAGCAAGTCTTTCTTGTATTTTAGCAAATTGATCAGCTGATTTTTTAGCCATTTAAATAAGTTTTAAATTGTGTTTAAACAATGTTGTAAAATTCTTGTGCTAAATAAAGTATATCCTTAGGTGTATTAGCAATGTAGCTATTTTCTTTAGTGAATATTTCACCACTCATTCCTACATTATTTCTAAACTCTTCAGGGATTTCAGGTAATTCGTATTTGTCAGTTGGGACACCATATCGAAGTTTTTTAATTGTGGTTCTGCAGTTAAAATGATTAGGTGGCCAATAATACATAAGTGCTGGGTCATCTACTCTAAATATTACATCTGCTAATGGTGCACAGGTATCTGATGTTCTCCCATCTTTTACAACAAGCATCTGTATAAAAGGGAATATTTCTTTTGTGGCTTGTAAATCTCGCCATATACGAGACATCTGTGCTGAAGCAATTACAATGTCATATTCTGTTTTTAAATACTTAATAGAATCTCCTGTAGCCTTTTGCCCTTCATATTTAAAGTCAGACCAGGAGCGTAAAACACCTTCATTGTTTAATAATAAATTGTTTAGCTTTAAATTATCATTGTAGTTTTTAGCTACACTAAAATCCCAAGTATTATTTTTTAGTATTTCTCTAAGAACATAATCAGGTGAATCAAAATCAATTTCCCCAAAACCTGAGTTAATCGCTTTGTTAAAAGCTTGCCCTTGCACTTGCACAATAGGTTTTGAAATGAAATTACTTTCTACCCCTTTTGCTTTATATACTTCTTTTATTACCTCCATCCATTGAGCCGCTAAATTATCTGCCCAATCAGGTTCTTTTGAACTTAATTTGTGAGTACAAGAAGAGTTGTATTTATCATTTAAAGCCTTCCAGTCAAGCTCCTCGTATAGTTTAATATCTATCGAGGAGCTTGCTGAAAAAAATCAACAACTCTTCTTAAAAAGCCAAAGTTTACTTTTTTAGAACTTAAAGTTTTTTTATTAGCTTTTTGAAGAGTTTTTTTATTTTCTTCAGAGGTTTCAGTATTTATATCTTCTTCAATAACGTTTTCTTCTGGTGTACTTTCTTTGTTTTTTCTATTGCCTTTTGGGAGTCCGAAATTTTCAAACCAATAATCAGTATCAATTCCCTCTTCTGTTCTATCATCAACTTCTATTGCAATTTCTAATTGTTCTTTTTTAGTTAATGCTTTTTCTTTTTCAGGGAAAGAAAACCAGCCACCTTCAACAGGGTAGCCTCTTTTGGCTAATCGTGGTAATAATTCTCTATTAAGAATCCTTTGTACATATCTTCTATCTGCTTTATTAATTTCATCTTCTACATCAGCATGAACCTTACCTTGAGAATAAGAAGAACCATCTTTAGTGGTCATTGTTTGTCCAAGAACACCAATTAATATCTGTTCATCACAATGTTTTAAAAATCGATCGTGAATGTCAACATTTCCAGGTGCTTTTTCTCCAATGCTTTTTATCTCTGAATTTTTACTCATAACAACAGAACCACCTGATCCTCTATTTTGAAAAGCACTTTCCATTTCTTGACGCCCACTATCATCCTCAGGGTCATAAAGCCCAACAAGCATAGGAATACCGAAAAGTTCACAGAACTGAGCGTAATCAGCCCCTCCATTTCTTTTGAATATTGCATGAGGAGCTGTTTTTAAAAATATACCTAAGTCATTGTCTTTTCCTAAATTAAGAATAAAGTCATTAGGTTCATCATAGCTCACTCCAAACATATCATATTGATTTGTTAGTATGTGTTTGTTTTCAGTATTTAAATGTCGTCTATCAATAACAGTAACTTTAAATCCTTCTGTAAAGGAAAGTTCTATGATATTTTTCCCATAGAACTTAGTTAGCATACATTCTTTTAGTAATTCTTCAAATTCAGGAGTATCAATTAAATCCATCATCTCTTCAATTTCTTTTCCTTCTTTTTGAAAAACAATATCTGAGTTTGTAATAGCTATAACTCTTTTATCTATAGCCATGGATAGTACTGTGTCAATTAATAAATTATCATATAACTCAATGAGATTTGCTCTTCTTCCGCGATCTGCTTGCTGCATTGCAGACTTCCACTTTTCAATTCCTAATGAATTTCTTACTGGAGGTTTGATAATAAGTGTTTGCGAAATATTAATAGCCTTGTTGGCTTTATTGTTTTGTTGTAATCTTTTATTAGCCATAATTAGTAGTGATTTGTACGTTTAGGGTTTGAATTCCATGAAAAAGATACGCTGTTGTCTGGTTTCAATTCTATTTTAGGAAGTGCAGTTGGCATTCCTTTGTAAACAGCAGTCAACCACCCAACAGCTTCTTGATATCTAAATTTTTTATCTTCATAATTAATGGATGGATTTGCTAATCCAATGAGTTCCCATAGTGCTATATCTTTTACAACTTTTAAAACCAAAGGATTACGATCTTTTCCTTGCTTTGAAAATATATCGTCAACAATATAGTGCTTCATAAGTTTTGAACAAACAAAATCAATTGCTATGTCAATGGAAGCATAAGCTATTGTTTGATCCTCTCTAATTATTTCATTTATTTCCTCACTATATGCGTGAGTTTTTAATTCTTCTATTGTTATATAATTTGAATACATATTAATATCTTTTAACGTTCTGTTTTGCTTGAAATGTTTTAGGAGGAGCCACGTTTTGTTTTACTTTATTATTTACACTCCATACAGCACCTTCTACACCATCAGGAGCATCATCATGCGCTCTTGATTTAGGAGATAGTGCTTTGAATTGAAATTCAGTTTCTTTCATGCCAGGAGTATCTTTTAAGTCCTCATTAAATATTAATTTTCCATTTCTATTTAATGGTTCAAGGTTAGCCTCAATTCTGTAGAATTTTTCGGGCTTCTTCCTTTCATCTGCTTTAAGAGCTAAGGTGATGCCATGTCTTGCATTAGCAAGTCTAATCTCTTGTTTTAGCATATCATCAATCCAAGGCCATTCTATAATAAAGTACACTGGAACTTTATCATTTACGTAGTTAAGAATATCATACTGCCAGTCTAACATATCTGCAGTACTTACATGTCCGCAATACATTTTTAATACATGATATTCGTCTTTCCATTTTCCTACTAAAGCTGTCGCTTTAGTATCTCCATTTTTCTTATATGAAGGGTCTGTATAAGCAAATAAAAACTTATAATCTTTAAGTGATCGCATCTTACCATAATTGATTTTCTCAAATACTTTACCCAATACAATAGGGTTATTGAAGTATTCTTTTTGTGCACTCTCTCTAGATATTTTAGAAAGGACTCTATCAATCATCTCTTCTGTATTTTTAGTTGGCCAACTACTCTTGCCATTCTTATCTCGGATATTCACTATTTCGTATTTATCAGCAACCTGCATTGCTTTTTTTATACAACAATTCTCAGCGATAATATTTCCATTGAAGATAATAAGCATTGCATTAGAGATAGATCGGGTTCCGTAAACAGCTTGTTCAAACCATTGCCATTTCTTATCTATTAAATCAGGGTTTCTACATTCCTCATCTGTATCAAAGTCGTCCATTATGATGCTATCAGGTCTTAGCTCTTCTTCACGTGCTCCACGTGGTGCATTACCTGCTCCTACAGCGATAAAACGAGAACCTGACTTTGTTGTGAAGTCAGAAGAAGTCCAGGAGCCATAACTTACCTGATCTCCATAATCATTTTTTAATCGTGGATTCTTTTCAAATGCAAGTTTGTAAGGTTTTAATAAACGCTCTGCTGCATCTTTAGTTGCGGATATCATAAATGTAAATCGCTTTTTACCTGTGCAATGTAGATATAGCATCTCGAGCATTGTACGCCCACTCTTGCTCATTTCTCTACTCCAAGGTCTTACTTCATACCATTCAGCATTACCTATAATTCGTTTGGTAGATTTTTTATGAAAAGGCATTGGTTCTGCACTACAGTACTTTTCAAAATAATATTTAAACCATGCCTCTGGATCTGCTTCTAAGCGTTCTATTCGCTTTTGCTTTTCTTCGGTAGGTTCAGAAGTATCAACAACATCTGTGTTTTGGAGTGATTTATAGTATTCACTCCAATAGTCTAATGCTACCTTATCCTCTCTGCTTTGTATTTTTAGTACAGCCATTACCCTCTAAGTTTTTCTTTAATGAAATGATCTACATAACCTGCTAATAGCTTAGTGTCTTCTATATCTTGTCTTCTTACAAACTCCAAGAACTGAGTTAATGAGTTAATAATTTCAGGAAGCATTGCTTTGGTTTCAAGGTCTTTTATATCCTTAACAAGTTGTCTTCTCACTTGTGCTTCTTTGTGATCAGCAAATCGTGCCCCTTCCTTTTTATTTTTAATAGACTCATTTATCTCAGCAAGCTCATCCATCAAGTTGATCATTTGCTCTTCACGAGTCAGGATAATATTTCGCTTAAGCTTGCGCCAAGCCCCTTCTTCTATCCATCTGCTAATTGTTTTTTCAGAGACACCAACACGTTCTGCTATTTCCTTTTGGGAATCAATATTCTCTTTAGTGAATAGTAGCTTAGCGTGCTCTTTTTTCTTCTCTTGAGTCTCTCTTGTCATTCGTGCCATACTCTTATTTTTTATACAAAAGTGCTTCAATATGTAAGGCTCTAAAAGTTGAGAAAGTATGATGCCTCAATATTTAAGGTATGATACCCCTGTATTTAGGGTATCATAGATTGCCAACTTTTCAGGGTGTTTTTTTCGCTAAATCTTTGCAGCAACAAATAAGGAATAAAGCACTATACAAAATGAAGTCATACATACTAAATGATGAAACTAAAGCGAATAATTATGGCTTTAAGATTTTAAATAAGGGAATATCTCTTGAGAGATTTAACAAAAATCCAGTTTGTCTGAATGATCATATAAACAAGACTAAATGTGTATTAGGAAAATGGGAAGACTTAAAATTTGAAGAACATCTACTAATAGGTACTCCAGTGTTTGATACACGAGATGAAGATGGTTTAGAAGTTATTCGCAAGATTTTAGCAGGTGTAATTAAAGGTACATCATTGGGCTTTGACTTTAGAGATGAAGATTTTGAATTGATAGATGGAGAACTTGTTCTTACCAAATGTGAGTTAAAAGAAATCTCATTTGTAGCCGTACCAAGTAACGCAAATACAATAGTTCTCTTTGATTCACAAGGTGTAGAATTAACAAAAGAGAAAGTAAATGAACTGTGCTTATCAGCACAGGAAAAATCAATAAATACAGAAATCAAAATGAAACAAGTATTACAACACTTACAGTTATCTGATAACTCTACAGAGAGTGAAGTTTTAGAGGTTATTAAATCTCTTGAAGGAAGGTTAACAACCAAAACAACTGAGGCAACTGCTTTAAAAGAAAAAGTTGTCGCTTTAGAAGAGCAAAAGCAAGCGCAATTAAAAGCTGAATTTGATGCTGAACTTTTACAGGCTGTAAAAGATGGTCGATTAGATGAGCAAGGAAAAGCTCCTATTGAAGAAATGACTTTGTCTTCTGGGTATGACAAAGGAATGAAGCTTTTAAAAGCTTTACCAAAAAGAAAAAATATTGCTGATAAGCTTGTGAGTTTAAGTGCCACATTAGCTTCATTTGATAAGATGAACTGGGCTGAATTAGATAAAGGAAATCACCTTGGAACTCTTAAAGCAGATCATCCTGATTATTACAAAGAACGCTTTGTAAAACAATTTGGAACAGAACCTAACGAATAATTTTTAAAACCTATAAAATGGCATTACAAGTAGAAATTTGGTCAGAAACCATTCAAGAAAAGTTGTTAGAAGATAACACATTCTTACAACACGTTGCTGATGTATCAACAGATAACATAGTTAACGGTAAGATTGTTCACTTAGCTCAAGCTGGTTCACCATCTAAAGTAGTTAAGAATAGAGACACTTTACCTGCTACGGTACAACAAAGAAAAGACACAGAAGTTTTGTATCTGATTGATGAGTACACAACAGATCCTGTGCATATAAAAAATGCTGATACTAAAGAGTTGTCTTATGACAAACGTAGATCAGTCCTTGATCAAGACATTGCTGGACTATCAGAAGAAGTTGCTGAAGGAATGTTAACCAATTTTGTTGTGTCACCAGTTGGAGACAATAAAGAGCTTCCTAAAAGCAATATCCTATTAACTGAATCATCAATTTTGGTTGATGCAACAGTGCCAGGAGCAACTGGTAAGCGAAAAGCATTTGCTTTAACTGATCTACAAAAAATGCGTACGCACTTTGTTAGGCAAAAAGCATGGCAAGAAAATAAAATGTTTGCTTTACTAACTGCAGATGCTATTGCTCAAATGTTTCCTGCAGACTCACCAATAACAGCAACTTATATGCAAGCTACTACTGAAGCAGAGAGAAGAGCAGGTATTATTTATAAGGTCCAAGGTTGGCAAATTATGGAGCGTTCAAGTGTTTATGTTATTGGAGAAGATAAAACATTTAAAGCATTTGGTGCTGTAGGAGAAGCAACTGATTCTGATGGTTGTTTGTTTTGGAATGAAAATATGCTTGAGAAAGCTATTGGAACAACAGAAGCATTTGAAGATTTAGGTAATCCAATTTACTATGGGGATATCTATTCTTTCTTAGTTCGTTGTGGTGGAAGAGCAAGACGCAAAAACTACGATGGTGTTGGAGTTTTAATGCAAGCAACAGGTGCATAATGAATAAAGTTCAAAGACAAGTTAATTTAATTGTGGTGCACTGTACAGGTGCACCACAAAATCAAAGTGTAGAAACAATTCAAAACTTTTGGAAAAACACTTTAAGATGGAAAAGCCCTGGATACCACAAAATAATTTTACCTGATGGTAAAGTTGTACAATTAGCAACACCTGAACAAATTACTAATGGAGTTAAAGGCTTTAATTTAAAAGCATACCACATTAGTTGGATTGGAGGTCAAAATGGGATTGACAATCGAACTGAAGCACAAAAAATAGCTTTAGAAAATGAAGTTAGAAATGCTAAAGAGATCTTTCCAAATGCTGAGATTGTTGGACACCGTGACTTGTCTCCTGATTTAAATGGAGATGGTATCATAACTCCAGATGAATGGACAAAGCTATGCCCTTCATTTGAAGTTAAGGATTGGCTAAAACAAAGCAACTTAAAATAACATGAGAACACCAACCGAATTGCCAAAACCTTTTTCTATTGAAGAAATACAAAAATATCCTAAAGCAGTACTAATTGCTTTCCTAATTGGATTGTTAACGCTATTCGGTGGTATGTTGATTAATGTTTTTTATAAGAGAGAGGAATCAGTTGTTGACTGTGAAACTGAAAAAAAAGAGTTATACAGTCTTATTCTTAAAGAAAGACAAGATAGAATTGTCCTTTATGAGGATATGCTCTTTTACAAAAATAAATCAACACAACTTGAAGCTCAACAAACTATTACAGATAGTTTGTACAGGACAAAAACACAAGAGTTAGTAAATAAAATATTGAAATGAGAAACTTGATAATCATAGTACTGTCTATTGTTTTAGTTGTATTAGGTCTCTCATGGGTTAAACAATCCGAAGAGTTAAAACAAGACAGAGTACGCTATGCAGAATTATTGCACACTACAGGTAAGACGCAGGTCATTAAAGAATATATAAGAGACAGCATTAAGCATACTGTTTTTGTTGAAAAAAAAGTAAAAGACACAGACATTGAAAAGCGTTTAGCTATTAGTACAACTTATGCAGATTCACTTGAGAGAGCTTTGAAAATATCACTTTCTAAAATCTATCAAGTAACCAAAGTAAATGCAGAATTGGATGCTAAACTACAGCTTATAAAGCATGATGATGGTACTGTTACTTATCAAGATAAATGGCTTTCACTGCAATATTTCCCCCAAAGAGAAGAACTATCTCTAAAATATGACATAGCACTCAATGTAGTACGGTATAATAAACGAAGGTGGCTTTTAGCTGAAAAAAAGAACTACATAGACATATTCGCAGATGATCCAAGAGTTACAATAAAAGGGTTGAACTCTTTTACAGTTGAAGAAAAAACTTCAAAACGTTTTGGAATTGGCATATCAACTGGATATGCATTAACGCTAAATAACAATGAAGTGTTATCACAACCTTACATAGGTTTTGGGATTAATTACAACATAATCAATTTTTAAAAATGGCTAAAGAAAAATTAGAGTCTAAAGCATTAGAAATGATGGTTGCTCACAATTTAGAAGAAATCTTTGTGACAGCAGATGCTCAAGGTTTTACAAATAATCAAAGAGCAGTTGATCATACATCAATTTTAAAGAATAAAGAAGTATTTCAATTTCACAAGAAATTGATTGAGGCTAAATACAAAGTAAAGGACACAGCAGATATTATTAAATCTGATACAGAACGTGAAGGGTTATTCTTGAAATACGAAGAGTTATATGGTAAAAAGCCAGCTCATAATATTGGCTTGGATAAATTAAGATCTTCTATTGATATTAAGACAGCTGAACAGGAAGAGTCTGAGCAAAAAGAGTCTGAACAGGAAGAGTCTGAACAAGAAGAGTCTGAGCAAGAAGAGTCTGAACAAGAATAATTTAAAAATCATTTAAATACTATTTAAACATGGCAGAAATTAGAACATACGGTTTAAAGCAAATTAATGCAGCTGACATTTCAGTAGATGGAACAATGCCTACAAAGTTAGAGGAGCTATGTAGAACATATAAAAATTCTTGTGAGTTTACAGAAGATGATCCTCAAATCACAGAAGAATTTTGTGACCAGGAAGAAGATGCTATTGATATATTCACAACCAAAGGTGCAAAACAAATCAAATTTTCCACTTTTGATTATTCTCCTGAGACTTTAAAAGTATTAAAAGGAGGAACTGTTCTGAATGGACAATATGCAGAGCCTACAGGTTCTGTAGATATTTACAAAGCAATAGAGCTTATTACTGATACAGGTATTCCATTCCATTTTCCTAAATGTAGAGTTATTACAAAATACAATGCAAAGTTTGTAAAAGATGGTTTGATGCTTTTAGATGTGACATTAAAACCTATGTCCCCTGGTAAAGGCAAACCAGCAGTGTTAATTGGTAAGAAAACTCCGTAATGAATACTGAACTTAAAGCAGCAAATATATTATTAAAAAGAGGTGTAAAAGTGTCTGTCACGGCACCTCTTTTTTTGCGTATAATCACTTTTTTTATCGTGCGTAAGATAAATTTTGTGATTAAAGATCTTAAGATAGAAACACTCCTAAAAATAGCAAGGCTTTATCATTTAATGGATATCAACTTAGATAAGGATCTTACAATAAAAGAAGCTTATGAAATTTTAGCCAAGCATAGAAAGAAGGTTACTAAAATACTTGCGTATTCTATGCTTGATAAAGATTACTTATATGTTTTTGTGCCTATTGTAAGTTTTATAATTCGTAGAAGTTTGTCAGCAAAAGAAGTGAGTTACCTAATTAAGCTGGTTATCCTATATACAGGTATTGAGGATTTTATGAGTACTATCAACTCAGTAGGGGCAATGAAGATAACGACCCCGATGAACTTGAGTCAACAGAACAAGACGAGTTAACAAGCGAAAGCTTCCATAGCGTTTTTGGATTTATATACACCATTGCTGAAAAGACAGGATGGAGCAAAAAAGACATTCTTCAATCAAGCTACATAGAGCTACTGCTTATGATAGCTGATGCACCTAAAATTAGTAAGAAAAAACAACAGCCCAAGAAGTTTGAATCAGATGAAGATTTAGCGAATTGGTTTGGAGCTGAAATAGAATAGTTATGAGTCAAGAGGAACCAATAGAAATAGGATTTATTATCAATTCTCCTGAAGTACTACAACAAGCTATGCAGGTTGAAAAGGGATTAAAGGGTGTAGATGATGCAGTGGCAAGAAGTGAGAAAAACTTTAAAGAATATATTGAAACACAGCTTCAAGCTAACAAAGCAATGCTTGAGGGGGTAAAACTAAGTGAAGCTCAAAAAAGGGCCTATGACACTTATACAAATATTCTTTCGGGGTTAAAAGATATGATGAGTCAAACCACTGATCCAACACAACTATCTGTTTATAAGTTTAAAATAGAAGAGGTTTCTCAAAGTATTCAAACATTACTTGAAAAAGCTAATAATAAAACACCTGAATTAATTAATACTAATAAGTTAGAAGAAGCGGGTAGATTATTAGATTCAATCTCTGATAAAGCATTTAATCCAACATTCGCAAGTGGAGAGGAGTTAGAAATACTATCAGAGGCTATTAATAAGGCAGAATCAGAATTTGAACAATTAGGTGTTGTAATAGACTTTGTAAAAGCTAGATTAGAAACGGTAGATGACAAAGAAACATTTATTGCTCTAAAGCAAGATATTGAAACTGCAAATACTTTGCTTGGAAGAAATGTTGAGAAATATGATGCTACAGGTAACTCTATTAATCAAATGCAAGATGCTCTTAAATTATTTCAAGAGCAACTTGTATCCGAAACAGATACAGAAAAAATAGTTACTCTAAATAGAAATATAGAAGAGTTAGAAAATAGTATCAGACAAGTAGCTCAAGCAGGTAGGACTGGTTTTGATGAATTTGGAAATTCAATTGCTCAGCCTAAAGAATCTGTTAGAGGACTAAAAGGACAGTTAGCAGAACTGGTACAGAAGTTAGCTCATTTGCGTATAGAGGGAAAACAAAATACAGAAGCTTATAAGGAATTGACAAGACAAGCTACAGAGCTTAGTTCTGCTCTATCTACTGTTAATGAAGAAGTGAGACACTCAAGTTCTGCAACAAGTAATTTAGATACCCTTATAAGGGCTACAAAAGGGGTTGCTTCTGGTTATGCTTTAGCAAAAAGTGCTTCTTCGTTATTTGGTACAGATCAATCCAATATTGAGCAATCAATATTAAGAGTAACCAGTGCAATGTCTTTACTGCAATCATTACAGGTAGTACAAGCTGAACTTGAAAGAAAAGATTCTATTGCTACAAAAACACTGACTTACTTAAAAGGATTATATGCAAAATCAATTGGACAAACAACTGGTGCTTTAAAAGCCTTTAGGGTTGCCTTACTTGCTTCAGGTATTGGAATTGCCATTGTGTTATTAGGGGAGCTTATTGCTAATTGGGATAAGGTTAAAAGAGCCATTGGTTTGACAAGTGATGAACTTGAGAGAAATCAAGCAATTGGTAAAAAAGCAAATGATTTATACGGTGAGCGAATAGCTAAGCTTCAACTCCTTGTTAGCACAAATAAAGCTGTAGTACTGACAGAGCAACAAAAGAAACAAGCTGTAAAAGATTTTAATAAAGACTTTAGCGACACTCTTGGTACAGTCAAAGATTATGCTGATTTAGAGACACGAATCATTAATAATGCTCCTAAATATGTGGAGTATTTGCAGATAAAAGCACAAGCAGATGCTTCTTATATGTTATCCTTAGAAAAGCAAAAGAACTTATTAGAGCAAATTAATGCTTTATCCACTGGTGATTTAAAGTGGTATGACCAACTGCAGGATAAAACAGATAAAATATTTGAAACAGCTTGGAATTTATTCGGTGCTGGTATAGATACTAAAAGAGATATTAGTCAATCAGAGATACTTAATATTATTGGACTTCCTGATGATAAAGAATTTGATAGTGTAATAAGTAGTTATTCTTCTGTTATTCAAGGGAAGTTGCGAAACTTTAGAAAAACACAGGGTGCTGACAAAGGTATGCTTGAGGCTTCATTTGACTTGCAGAGGCAAGCAGGAGAACTTGCTAAGCAATATGACATTAATCCTAAAGACAAAGAGTCTGATGATAAATCAAAAAAAGTTTTTCAAGATAAAATAAAGGCTTTAGCTGAAATTAAAAAAGCAGAGGATAATTTTAATAAAAGCCGATTAACAGGGCTTGAGAAAGACTTAAAAGATATAGAACAGCGATATGCTAAATTAAGAGAGGATGCTCTAAAAGCACAATTAGACGCCAAAGCTATTGAGAGAATCAATAACCTTGAAAAAAAGGAAAAAGTAAGTGCTTCTTATACCAATGCAAGTGATGCGTTGAAAAAAAGACTTGAAGAAGAAAAGGATTTATATAAGTATTATGAAGAATTAAAAACTCAGATAGGATCTAAAGAAGTTTTAAAGAGGTTTGAAGGGCAATTTAACGGAGTTACGGATTTTAAAAGCAGACTTCAACAAGAAATAAATGAAGTTGAAAAAACACCAGAAAAACAACGAATGCCAGAACAGGAAGCAAGGTTGAAGGTGTTAAAGGATATGCTATCCAATGTCAATAAAGAAACGCAAAAAGATGAAGACTCAAGATATTTAAAAGCTTATCAAGCAACTTTATCATATAATGAAAAACTGCAAGATTTAGAGATAGATTATCAGCAAAAAAGAGCTCTTATACATACAATTACTGATGATCAAATAAAAGCAGACAAGCTTGCTTTGTTAGAATCCCAACGAAAACAAGCTGTTGATTCAATTACTGAACAAAGTTATGATGAACAAAGATTAGCACAGGATAATAGCACTGTACTGATTGGTATTACAAGGCAACAGCTAAGAATTAGATTAGAATCTTTAAAAGAGTATTATAAATCTGCTGAGGCAAGTTTGACAGATGATCAAAAAAAACTAATAAACAAAGAGATTGGTGATGCTGAGAGTGTATTAGGGGGTAATGATAATCAAACAAAAAAGAACGCTCTGCTTCTACGTAAAAAGCAACTTCTTGAACTAATTACAAACCTACAGAAGAAAGGTGTTCAAAATGTAAAGGAAGAACTTAGAGAGCTTGAAAATATTAATCAAGAACTTG
This sequence comes from Wohlfahrtiimonas sp., assembly GCA_030149965.1. Lineage (GTDB taxonomy): Bacteria > Pseudomonadota > Gammaproteobacteria > Cardiobacteriales > Wohlfahrtiimonadaceae > Wohlfahrtiimonas. The sequence goes on from JASLHB010000127.1 coordinate 24,314, forward strand.
AAGTAACAGATAAAGATCGTATACAAAAAATAGCCGAATGGGGAGCTGTTGCTGCAGATGCATTTTCAATGATAGGAGATAGTATTTCAGATATTAATCCTGACTTAGCAGACCAGCTACAAATGATGAGTGAGATTGTTGGAGTGGCATCTGAATTAGGTACTGCAATTGCTTCAGGTAACGCTTTAGGAATAGCACAAGCAGGTATTAAAGTTGTTGGGACAGTACTTAATTGGCAAAAAAAAGCACGAGAAAGTGAGCGAAAAGCAAATGAAGAAATAAAGAAATGGCAGGATGAAATATTTGCCTCTCAGTTAGAGTATAATAGGTTGTTAAGAGATAGAGTTGTTTCTGAAGCTACTATTAACTCTTTATATGAATCAAGAGCTACCAATATTAAAAAGGAAATGGAAGCCCTTGAAAAGAATAAAAACAGTGTTGAAAGAGATATGAATAATGTCTTTGAACGACTGTTAAATGCAGATACTGTTGTTGGTAAAGAAAAAAAGAAGTCAGGTGGGGTCTTAGGAATTGGTAGAAAAACAAAAGTTGTTGATGTAAATAAAAAGGTTGCTGAACTATTAGATGTAGCAGAGTATAGAGATCCAAGCTTTTTTGAAAAAATATTTGGAGCAAAACCATTTGAAGGAGTAAAAGAAGGTATAGAACTAACTGATGAGCTTTATGATGAGTTAGAAAGATTAAATGGTTTAAAACCTTTTACTGGAGATGCGAAAGAAGCGTTTGAACAATTAAAAAAATTGAAAGATGAATATGGTTCTATTAATGACGCAATGATATCTAAGCGACAAGAGCTGCTAAATATAACAGTAGGTACAACAGCAGATGCTATAGCAGATAGTATAAGACAAGGAGTAGCACAAGGTAAAACAACTTTTGAAGACTTTGCTGATGATATAGAAGGCTTGCTTCGGAATGCAATATTACAAGGACTTCTTACAAACTCTTTGCAAGAAGGTGTTCAGAAACTACAAGAGGAACTTGCACTACTTATGGAAGATGGTGAGCTGACTGATAGCGATGCTGAGAAGATTCGTGAAATGTATATGAATATTGTTAAGGAAAGCCAGGAGAAGCTTGATGCTTTGAATAAAGCAGGAATAGACCTTGGACAATCTAATGATGCTAATTCTCTTAAGGGTGCCATAAAAGGAATGAGTGAGCAACAAGCCGATCTTATGGCTGGACAAATTGGTGGCTGGAGACTTGCGCAACTTGAGACCAATAGTATTCTAAGTAGGAACTTCTCTTCTATGTTAGAATTTATCTCAAGACAAGTTGCTATTCAAATGCAAATTGAAATAAATACTCGCAATACCTCTACTAACACAGAGCGTACTGTAAAAGAGTTACAAGAATTAAATAGTAAAATAAAACAAACTAAAAGTGAATTTGATACTTTAAAATCAGCAGGCGTATGGACACCTTAAATAGTAAAAAACTAAGAGAAACGTATGGGTTAGTTATTCAAACAGGTACAGCTAAATTGCTTGAGTACCCTGAGAGAAAAGAACCTCTTTCAAACGACTGGTTAGACGAAAATGGAACAGAGTATCACTTGTCTAAAGTATATTTTAAAGACCGTGAAATTTCTCTTAATTGTGCTTTTTTGGCTAAAGATGATGTGACTTATTGGAAGAACTATAATGCCTTTTTTGCTGAGATAACTAAACCAGGTTATCAAAAACTATTTATATACGATCACGGGAAGACTTATGAAGTCTTCTATAAGAAAACAAATGCATTTGATAAGCTTAGAAAGCGTTTAAAAGATGTTGAAAAGGTATTTGTAAAATTTGAACTAATACTACAGGTAAAATGAAATATACAATAAACAGAAATAATAAAGACATCGCTACTATTGCTCCTACTGGTTCTGTAAGTCGTAAAATTATGGCTGAAGAACTTGCAGTTTTGCAGTTTGTCCTACCTAATTACATTGCTTTTAATGTAGGTGATAGCGTCTCTATTTATGGTTCTACATTTATTTTAAATCGAGAGCCTGTAGTTCAAAAGGTAGCAACTAATAACTATCAGTATTCATTACAATTTGAATCAGTCAAATATGAGCTTGCTAAAATACAAGCGTTAGGATTGAACCAAAACAACCAGTACACTGAGTTAGATTATTCAATTATGGGTAATCTTGAAATGCTTCTTAATCATTTAGTAGTTAATGCTAATCGCTTGGGTGGTGGTTGGAAAGTTGGGTTCGTTGATAAATCTGAAGTGAAGAACATTAAATTTAATAAGAATACTGTTCTGTCATCTTTATCAATGATTGCTGAGGAGTTTGATACCGAATTTTGGGTAGATGGAGATAAAACTATTCATCTTATAAAACGTCAAGAAGTAAGTAGATTAGAGCTGAAATATGGTTCATCTAAAGGATTGAAAACTATTTCAAGAACTACATTAGATACCTCTAATATATTGACTCGTTTATATGCTGTTGGATCAAATCAAAACATTCCACAAAAGTATCGTTATGGTTCATATCGCTTAAAAATGGATGTTCCTTTTCTTGAAAAGAATGTTGATAAGTTTGGAATTATAGAGTATTCAGAAAGTTTTGAAGATATATATCCAAGACGTAATGGTAAGGTTACTGCTGTATTTAATGATAATCCTATGAAGTTTACTGATACGTCAATGGACTTTGACCTTAATGGGACAACTTCTATTCATGGAGAAGTGCAGACAATTCTTCTTCCTGGTATCTCAGCAAAAGTCACATTTAATACAGGACAACTTGCAGGGTATACTTTTGACATTCAAAAACACGGATATAAACATTCAACAAAAACTTTTGTTATTCTTAAGAATAAGGATGAGAAGGCTTATGAAGTACCTAACGATTTATTACGCCCTGCAATTGGTGATGAATATGTCTTGACTGATATAGTAATGCCTGAGGTGTATCTTAACAATGCTGAAGCTGAATTAAAAAAGAAAGCTCAAGAGTACTTGGATAAAAACTCAGTTCCTCGTTTGCAATATTTAGCCACTGCTGATCCAATATACTTTGAACGTCAAAATATAAACTTAGAGTTGGGAAATACTATAAAGTTTATTGATGCTGATTTTGGTTTGGATTCAGAGATTAGGGTTGTATCAATTATAAAGGATTTGCAAAACCCTTTTCAAGTTGAATTTGAACTTGCTGAAGAGATTCAACAGCAAAATATTGTTCGTGAGTATATTGAGAAGAATAAAAATAACCAGGTACTTATTGATAGTCGCAAGAAGTTTAATGAGTCATTACAACGCAACTATGAGTTCTCACAAGAGATCCAAGAGAATGTTTTTGATGCTGAAGGATACTTTGATCCTGCAAATATAAAACCTCTTACTATTGAGACTAAAATGCTTTCTGTAGGTGCGCGTGAGCAACAATTCACATTAGAAGACTTGACACTTATGGTTGAGTCTTCTAATACAGCTCTTAGAAATACTAAGGGGCAAATAATTCATTATACGCTTGAGGATAAAACAAGATCGTGGAATATACCAGCTTCTGTTTATAATGGTATTAGTCCTGGTTTTAATTTCATCTACATAAAGGCTCAAAAGGTAGGTAATAATGCTTCTGTGTTTGTGTCTACTAATCAGATTAAAGTTGATCAGGATGCTGCTTTTTATCATTTTGAAGCTGGTTACTTGAGTAGTATAGCTAATGGTTACAGAAAGATTCGTTTATCTAATGGATTCACTAACATCAATGGACGTGAAATTACTACTGGTAGAATAACATCTGCTAATGGTGCCTCGTACTTTGACCTTGATACAGGGGAAATTAAAGGTAAAATCACTTTCACTGATGGTTCTAGTGCTTTAGACCAGGTTACTGAAGTAGTTAATGATGCTGTTGATGATGTTAAGTTTGGTGGCAGAAATTTAATATTCAATTCAAATGTAAGTAAGCAAAATACAACTTACACTATTCCTAATAGCGCTCCTTTGCTGTCTAATTTCAATGTAGGTGACGAGTTTATGTTGAGCTGTTATGCTGAATATGAAGATATT
>JASLHB010000111.1 GCA_030149965.1 Wohlfahrtiimonas sp.
GCGTGATTTTTGCAACGCCAACAGGATCAACTGCTTACGCTTTATCTTCTGGTGGGCCATTGGTTTATCCAACTTTGTCAGCAATATTAGTTGTACCAATTTCACCGCATACTTTTAGTCATCGCCCAATTGTATTGCCAGCGGATCGTAAAATTCGTGTCTTGCTAAAAGATAGCGTGAAACAGCCTGTGAGCGTAAGTTGCGATGGGCAAGTGGTGCAAGATTTTAGTCGTGGCGAAGAATTGAATTTGATCAGTAATGCATCAAAAATTACTTTAATACATCCATTAAACTATAATTACTTCGAAATTTTGCGCGCCAAGTTGAATTGGGGCCATCATCCAGAAAGAGAGCGTTAATCATGGATCAAGTAACAATCATTGAGCATCCTATTTTAGGAAGCTTAACTTATGAAGAAGTTTTAAAAGGTTATGTGGGCAGTATTGAACTGTCTGAAATGCCATTGAAGATCAATTTAGTGGCTGAAGATTCTGTTGCATTAGAATCATTGGCAACTCAATTGATTACTTTTCTAGAAGGCGATGAATTTGCAGATGCATTTGTTGCAGGTTTAGAGAAATTATTAGCAATTAAGAATCGTGATTGGATGAATGAAGGCGAAGCGGATTACACATTAGAAGAATTGTGTGATTTTGTTTCTTTGGATGCGATCGTGATTTATCCTGAGAAAATCGAATTATACACAGATGATTTAGAATTATTGTGGCGCCATCGTGCTGTGATGACTTTTAATCATTCGCATCAAGTGATTTCAGTTGTTGTGGATGAAAGTACTGAGTAATTCACCGAGTTAGGATTGATGGATTCATCAATCCTAATAATAGCCGTTTATTCTGGCATCAAGAAGGGCAATCCTTCTGCAATTTGTTGTTCTAGATATTCATCAAAGCTATTCGCAATGACTTCATAGCTATCTGGATCGTGGACAAAGCGCACAACTTGACCAGCTCGGCCATTTTTAGTTGGCGCAAAATCAATGAATAACTGAGAAGTTCCGCCATTATTTATACAATCAGAAAAATGTAACCATTTGCCTTCAGGCGCATTTGTATCAATGCCAATATGAATATCATTATTTTCTAGCATTTCTTCCACATAATCCTCGCCATAGCGATCAGCAATGGAATCGGTTGTCGTGGCATGTTGAATCATTTGAGCGGCGGATTTTAAATAATAAGGATACGATTCTAAATCTGATCCTAAGATTAAAGCTGTAACTGTACGATTTTGGTATTTACGATAATGGGTTCCATCTACAATAGATAGCAGATCAATCAATGATTGCGGGCAATTAGGATAGCAAAATTGTAATGCTTTCAGTTGCTCAGCGCTTGCGCCTTCAAAATAATTAAAATCTTCTTTTAATCCCAATAATTCATCCAAAATTGGATCATTCGGATCTGCTGCTTCTATTTCTATAATGTTTTGATGCAATGTTGATTGTAATTCACTTAGGTATTTTTCAGCTAAATTTGGTTGCATTGATTCGCTCATAAGAATAGAAGGTTAAATATGATGATATACGATATTTGAAAATTCTTTTTTACGCAATATTAGACATTCGTCAATGGGTTATAAGCGTTATAAATGTTATTCTATAACCATATAATAATTATCGAAGCGAAAAGCTTAATTGAGTAGGGACTTGAATGAAGAAAAAATATAATATTGAGTTTGATCAGCCATATTCACCGCAAATGGTGATTGAAGAAGCTGCGCGTTGTTTGTTGTGTTTAGATGCACCTTGCAGCATTGATTGCCCAGCAGAAACAAAGCCAGATGCATTTATCCGTTCTGTGGTTTTTCGTAACTTTAAAGGCGCTGCGGAAATTGTTCGTGAGAATAATGCATTAGGTGGAATTTGTGCGCGCGTTTGCCCAACAGAAAAACTATGCGAATCTGGTTGTTCGCGTTCAGGGATTGATCGCCCAATCAATATCGGCGGTATTCAGCGTTACATTACGGATTTTGAATCTGCGGCTAATATGCAAATTCTAAAGAAAGGCACGCAGAATAAAGGAAAGATTGCGATCATTGGTTCAGGTCCTGCAGGATTACAAGCAAGCGTTACTTTAACGAGTTTTGGCTACGATGTAACAATTTATGAGAAAAATATAGAACTCGGCGGTTGGTTGCGTTACGGGATTCCGGAATATCGCTTGCCGAATGATGTGGTGGATATTGAGATTGATCATGTTCGTCAAATAGGCGTGAAATTTGTAACAGATGCAGAAGTTGGCCGATCGATTTCATTGGCAACTTTGCAAGCAGAGAACAAAGCTGTTTTGTTAGCAGTTGGCGCAAGTTATGGTCGATTATTACCAATGTTCGAAAATAATGACAATGTTGCGATTGCAGCTGAGTATTTAGCTGATATTAAAATGAGCAAAGGGGCGATTGAGATCCCTAAATCTGCGCTTGTGATCGGCGGCGGCGATGTTGCGATGGATATTGCAACTTCTTTGAAAATGTTGGGTTGTGAGCAAGTTTCTTGCGTCGCACGAGAAACATTAGAACAATTCCCAGCGAGCAAGCATGAACTAAATGTGGCTCAAGAATCCAATGTTTCAATCATTGATGGTTATAGCCCAACGGCGATTGATGGCAATACAGTGACATTTGAGCACATGAAATTCTCAAGCACATTATCCATCAGCGCAGAAAAAGTGATTTTGGCGATTGGGCAATATTCAGATTTTACAGGATTTGAAGCGTTGGAATCCAATTATGGCATCATCAAAACCAATCATTATCAAACGAATGTCGAAAATGTATTTGCAGCTGGTGATATTGTCGAAGGCGATAAAACTGTTGTTTATGCTGTGAAAACAGGCAAAGAAGCAGCGATGGCAATTCATGAATATTTAGAAAGCAGAAAAGGAGAAAAAGCATGTTAAAACGTGATTTATCTGTCACTTTTTGTGGCGTGAAATTTGAAAATCCTTTCTGCTTATCATCGTCGCCCGTTGGCAATTGCTACGATATGTGCGCAAAAGCTTATGATGCTGGCTGGGGCGGAATCGTATTCAAAACCATTGGTTTTTTCATTGCCAATGAAGTTTCGCCGCGCTTTGATATTTTGCGTAAAGAAGGCACGCCGTTTGTGGGCTTCAAAAACATGGAGCAGATTGCAGAGCATCCATTGGAAGAAAATCTCGCAACGTTGAAGCGCTTGAAGCAGGATTACCCAAATAAAGTTTTGATCGCATCCATCATGGGGCAAAATGAAGAAGAATGGGAAGCGTTAGCGAAGTTGGTGGAAGAAGCGGGCGCGGATATGATTGAGTGCAACTTTTCTTGTCCGCAAATGACTTCTCACGCGATGGGCAGCGATGTTGGGCAAGATCCTAATTTGGTGAAAGCTTATTGTGAAGCTGTGAAACGTGGCTCGAAATTACCATTGTTGGCGAAAATGACGCCGAATATTGGCGATATGAATGAAGTTGCTATTGCAGCGATGAATTCAGGCGCGGATGGCATTGCAACGATCAATACGATCAAATCCATTACGAATTTGAATCTAGATCGTAAAATTGGCATGCCGATCGTGAATGGTAAATCGAGTATTTCTGGTTATTCTGGTAAAGCTGTGAAGCCGATTGCTTTGCGATTCATTCAGCAAATGCGTACAGATCCTGCATTAAAAGATGTACCGATCAGCGGAATGGGCGGAATTGAAACTTGGGAAGATGTTGCTGAGTTTATTTTGCTAGGTTGCGGCACGATTCAAGTGACAACTTCTGTGATGCAGTTTGGTTATCGCATCGTGGAAGATATGATCAGCGGTTTATCCCATTATATGGAAGATCAAGGTTTTGCGAGCATCGAAGAAATGATTGGTGCGGCAACATCGAGCATCATTCCGGCAGAAGAGTTGGATCGCAGTTATATTGTTTATCCTGAGATTGATGAAGAAGCTTGTATCAGTTGCGGTCGTTGTTATATTTCTTGTTACGATGGCGCGCATCAAGCAATTGCATGGAATGAAGAAACGAAGAAACCAAGTTGTATTATGGATAAATGCGTTGGCTGCCATTTATGTACGTTGGTTTGCCCTGTGAATTGCATTAGTTTGGGTGAAATACGATTTAAAGAAGGCGAAGCGCCACATCCTGTTTCTGTGTGATTTTTATCAATCAACTATAAATTGCAATAAAAAAGGAGAAGCTCAATGAGTTTCTCCTTTTTGTTATCGATGTATTGTGCGATCGATTAACTTGTCGATGCAACAGTGCGATGATGAATTCTGCGTGCTTGATAGAAGCGCTGTTTCCAGTATTTTTCATCCAGCGAAGATGTCATCACGCCTTTAGATGTGGAAGCATGAATGAATTGATTGTTGCCATTGTAAATGCCAACGTGCAAACCGCTTCCGCCGCGCCAATTCGTTTTAAAGAACACTAAATCACCAGGTTTTAGATTATCTTTCGCGATTGGCGTACCTTGTGAAGTTTGTGCAATCGTTGTTCTAGGTAAGTGAATATCAAATTTGTCATTGAATGTACGTTGCACGAAAGCAGAGCAGTCAATGCCATTCAGCGAATTACCGCCCAATTGATATGGCGTTCCTTTCCACTGTTTTAATTGTTTTTGTAATTGTGAAGTGACAACGTGGTTATCTTTTAAATGAGCATGACGCGCTGCGGATATTTTGGTTGATGAATCAGTTTTGCTTGTCGAAGCACAACCAGTCGCAAGTATCGTCAGCATCAATATGGCTAATGTTTTGTTCATAGAGTGATCGTCAATAAATAAGGTCAGATTTTCCTATTATAGATCAGGAAGTGCATCCTGATCTATAGCGTAGTTATATTTTTTTATTCATTATGACTAAGAATTACGAGAAGTAAAGTCATAATCCGTTTCTTGATAGACAAAATAGTTCAACCAGTTTTGGAAGAAAATGCTCGAAGCACTGATCCATCGAGTTTGTATCGCATTTTCAGGATTGTCATCCACAAAGTAATTACAAGGAACGACGGTTGAGCCTTGCGCTAAATCTCTTTGATATTCTAATAATAATGTATCTTTATTATATTCAGGATGTCCGCTCATGAATAATTGACGACCATTTTTACTAGAAACAATATGAATACCTGCTTCTTGTGAACTTGCAATCACTTCTAAATCAGGGTGATTTCTAATCGCCTCAGGATCACTTTCTGTATTGCGTGATTGTGGCACATAAAAAACATCATCAATGCCAATGAGTAATTGAGAATCACTTTTTTCTTTAATGTGAGGAAAAACACCAGTTAATTTTTCATGGAAGATATTCTTATCAATGTCATAAAAGTATTTCAATGCAGCTTGGCTTCCCCAGCAAATATAGAGAGAAGTAAAGACATGTTCGCGGCTCCATTCAAAGATTTTACTCAATTCATCCCAATATGTCACATCTTCGAATTCAAGTAATTCGATTGGTGCGCCTGTGATGATCATGCCATCGAAATATTGATCTTTAATATCATCAAAATAGCTATAGAAAGTATCTAGATGTACTTGCTTCGTATTTTTAGAAACATGGTTTTCAATTGCCATTAAAGTAATATCTACTTGGATTGTGCCATTACTGAGTTTACTTAATAACTGCGTTTCTGCTGTTATTTTATCGGGCATTAGATTTAGGATGCAAATTTTAATAGGGCGAATGTCTTGAGTTTGAGCTCGTTCAGAGTTCATTACAAATATTCCATGTTCTTTTAAAATTTGGGTTGCAGGTAAATCTTCAGGAATAACAACAGGCATAATTTTCTCCTCAAATATAATATTTATTAAAAAAGCCAGAGTGAATTTTCACTCTGGCTTTCAAAACTACAATCAATGGCGTGCTTTAGAGTGACTCATACGGATTCGAGAGTCACTCAGCGAGTAACCCTCTAAAGCATCATCATTGTTTGAAATTGTTGTGTGTTCATGTTTGGCTGTTCTTTAATTAACGTACCTAACATCAAAGCATTTAAGGAAAATTGTGTCAAGTATTATGTATGAATATTTATTATGTCTATACAAATGCTCATTGTAGCTTTTGTGTAATATGTTGATGTTTGAAATATTTTTAAAAATTATTTAAAACAAAGTGTTATGTTTTATAAAAATGTGAAGACAAATGAATGAAGTATGATAGTATCGAAAATGTGTTATGAAAATTGAAAAGTGCCATATCAAGAAAAGAGCATATTGATTCATTGCATGATAGAGGATTTCAATTATTTGTTGTACGTCGGAGGATAACATGGATGCTAACTGTAAAACGTCGGCTGTTAAAAGTCGTGAAATCAATGTATTAACATTGGTGAAAATTTTCTTCTTGAGCTTGATTGGGATTGTCATGTTCTTTGTTTCTATTGATATTGGCGGTAAAGAAACGATATTGATTGATCATGTTGCGAGCTATGTGATTAAAGATTTACGACCTTTAGCAGTTACATTAATACTACTAATTATGACTTATGGTGCTGTTTCGCCGTACATTACAGGCAAATATAAACATTCATTGAGTGAGAAAATATTTTCTGTTTTTAAAATCTTCGGATTAATTCTTGGGATTATGTATTTAACAGGTTTTGCGCCAGAATGGGCGATGAAACCTGATATGTTGCCATTCTTATTTGAGAAATTAGCATTGTCTGTCGGATTATTGATTCCTGTGGGCGCGGTTGCTTTAACTTTCTTGATCGGTTTTGGCTTATTGGAATTTGTGGCGGTGTTTATGGAAAAACTCATGCGTCCATTATTCAGAACGCCGGGCGCTTCAGCGATTGATGCGGTTGCATCATTTGTGGGAAGTTATTCCATTGGCTTATTAATCACGGATCGCGTTTATAAGCAGGGCAAATATTCTCATCGTGAAGCAATCATTATCGCAACGGGATTTTCTACAGTTTCTGCAACGTTTATGATTATTGTGGCGAAAACATTGGGCTTGATGGCATTTTGGAACTTCTATTTCTGGAGTACATTCTTAATTACATTTGCTGTAACTGCGATTACGGTTTATTTGCCACCAATCAACTCATTCAATAATCAAGCGAAAAATCCATTCCCTGAATTGCCAAAAAATGAAAAGTTTAAACATGCGGCGGAATTAGGGATTGAACAATATGAAAGTAACCCAAGCGTTATTAAATTAATTTGGGCGAACTTGAAAGATGGCTTAGCAATGTCATCAGTAGTTGCGCCATCTATTTTAGCGATTGGTTTTACAGGATTGGTTTTATCAAAATATACGCCGGTTTTTGAATGGTTCGGCATTGTATTGAAACCAGTTTTATGGGCGACAGGATTTGAAGGTGCAACGCAATACAGTGGAGCAATGGCTTCAGGATTGGCGGAAATGTTTTTGCCATCAATCTTATTAAAAGATGCAGAATTAGCGATTCGTTATATGGTTGCGGTAACTTCTGTGGGCAGCGTTTTATTTTTCTCTGGCAGCATTCCATGTATTTTAGCCACAACGATTAAAGTGAAAATTTGGCAATTGGTTTTGGTTTGGTTCATTCGCACAGTGTTATGTTTATTAATGGCAAGCATTGCCTTTAGAATTGGTTTATCAATGGGCTGGTTGGGTTAATAGATTGCTTGATTAAAGAGCCTTGATAGTTGATAGCTATCAAGGCTTTTTTGTTGAATTTATGTGCAATTGAGTGACGGATCATTCAGGACATAATCATTATTTTTTGTTATTATTGGAAAATTGCGCATTATTATTGCTGGATTATCAATATTAATTATCTAAAATAAAAATAAGCAATTCAATTGGGTAATCTGCTCATAATACGAGTATTTAAAATTTTTTGTGAGTGATTACTGGCATTAACTTGATTTTTAATAAAATATTGAACTAAGTATAAGGAATATCATGAGATTTTTGAAATTAACATCATTAGTAGTTGCATCTACTTATTTATTGGCTGCTTGTACAACTGGTGAAAGCTTACGTGCGGACGTTTATAGACCTGGTGAAGTTAATCAAGCTCAGAATGTTGAAATTGTTAATATTTTAAGCGTAAGTTCTGCAAGAGTTGCTGTAGATAACTCAGAGAATAAGAAAAGAGCTCAATTAGGTGGTGCGCTTTTAGGTGCAATTGGTGGCGCATTGATTGGTAATAATCATGGTCGTTACGGTGCATCTTCAGGTGCTGCAATCGGTGGTACAGCTGGTGCTATCGGCGGTTCTATGGTTTCAGATGAAGCGATTGTTAGTGGTGTTTCTTTGACATATCAAAAACCTAACAGCAATAAGGTTTTAAACTCAGTTCAAGTTGGCAAATTATGTGAATTTAAAACAGGTAAAGCGATGGTGATTTCTGCGAAGAAAAATGAAACTCGTATTCAGCCAAATAACCCAGGTGGTTGTAAAAAATAATATAGTTCTTTAATGAAAATCCCCATCAATTAGATGGGGATTTTTTATTGTCATATCGATAATAGTTTATGGTTTTCTTTTGGTGCTTTGCGGCTTGCCAAAAGTATTTGTGTTAGATATTTTGGGGCGAGTAAAAACGCCTTTTGTTGTAAATGATTGAGCGCTGTTTCTTTTGCCAGCATAAGCAGTGCCTTTGGGCTGAGAATAAGGCACTAAATGGTTTTGACTATTGCCAATTAAATCAGCGCGCCCCATGTTTTTCAAAGCTTCGCGCAATAATGGCCAGTTTTCAGGATCATGATAACGCAGCAATGCTTTATGCAAGCGACGCTGTCTCAAGCCTTTAGCGCTGAATACATTTTCTGAATCTTTTTTCACAGGTTTTAATGGATTTTTGCCAGAATGATACATTGCGCCTGCTAATGACATTGGCGTTGGTAAATAAGCTTGAACTTGATCTGCCTTGAAATTATTGCGCTTTAACCATAATGCCAGATTCATCATATCTTCATCGGTTGTGCCCGGATGAGCCGCGATAAAATAGGGAATGAGATACTGTTTTTTGCCGGCTTCTTTGCTAAATTTATCAAAGAGCACTTTGAATTTATCGTAATTAGAAATGCTTGGCTTCATCATTTTGGATAATGGACCTTTTTCCGTATGTTCAGGCGCGATCTTCAAATAACCACCAACATGATGCGTTACAAGCTCTTTGATATATTCTTCATCACGAATCGCTAAATCATAACGTAATCCAGAAGCGATCAATATTTTTTTTACGCCTTTTACTTTGCGCGCTTCACGATATAGTGCAATGAGCGGCTTGTGATTGGTATCCAAATTTTTACAAATGTCAGGTGAAACACAAGAGAAACGGCGGCAATTATGTTCAATGTTTGGATCTTTACAGGCTAAGCGATACATATTAGCGGTTGGCCCACCAAGATCGGAAATAATGCCAGTAAAACCTTCTGTGCGATCGCGGATTTCTTCGATTTCACGAATGACAGATTCTTGTGAACGATTCTGAATGATTCGCCCTTCATGCTCTGTGATTGAGCAGAAAGAACAACCACCAAAGCAACCGCGCATAATATTAACTGAGAACTTAATCATTTCCCAAGCGGCGATTTTTGCACCATTGTAATCAGGATGCGGAGCGCGTGCATATGGTAATTCATAAACACGATCCATTTCTTCTGTGGTTAATGGCAATGGTGGAGGATTGACCCAAATATCGCGATCGCCATGTTGCTGAACCAATGGGCGCGCATTATAAGGATTGGTTTCCAAATGTAATAATCGACTTGTGTGCGCATAATAAATTTCATCATCACGCACTTGCTCAAAGCTTGGCATACGAATGTAATTGGTTCTGCGAGCTTGCTGTTTTTCTTCACGTTTTTGATTGCGATCTTTTTGTGTTAAATCTGTGCCACAAGTTGGAATTTCTGGTTCATTTAATGCAGCATTAAAGCTCGAATCTTTGGGGAAATTAGGTGTTTGTTCATTATCTGAGCCAATCGGTTGATTGGTATAAGGATTCAGCATTGGCTCGATCTTACCAACTTCATCCAATGTGGTTGAATCCAATTCAACTAAACCAAAATGATTGCGCTGATGTGGTAAATTTAAAGCGGAACCACGAATGTCGAGCATTTCGCTAATTTTTTCACCTTTGGCTAAACGATGAGAAATTTCTACTAAACTGCGTTCACCATTACCAAAAAGTAACATATCAGCGCGAGAATCTAAAAGGGCAGAGCGACGAATCTTTTCTGACCAATAATCATAATGGGCAATTCTACGAAGAGAAGCTTCAATGCCGCCAACAATGAGTGGAACATCTTTATAGGCTTCTTTGGCGCGCTGAGCATAAACCAATAATGCACGATCAGGGCGTTTGCCTGAAACATCGCCAGCTGTATAAGCATCGTTATGGCGAATCTTACGATCAGAAGTATAATGATTCACCATAGAATCCATGTTGCCAGCGGAAATACCAAAATATAAGTTCGGTTTGCCAAGCTTCATGAAATCGCCTGTATTTTTCCAATCTGGCTGCGAAATAATGCCAACGCGAAAACCTTGTTCTTCTAATAATCGCCCCAAAATCGCCATGGCAAAGCTCGGATGATCCACATAAGCATCGCCAGTGATTAAGATAATGTCGCAACTATCCCAACCCAAAAGATTCATTTCATTTCGGCTCATTGGTAAAAATGGTGCTGCACCAAAACGCTTCGCCCAATAAGGTTTAAAAGAAAATATCGGAGTTGCATTGTTGGAGAAAGAGAAATTCATAAGCATGGGAAGAAAGATTTTTAAAATCAACATTATACTGCGTTAATGGAATTGTCTGATTATTAATCAATGATAGAGTGATCTAGATTAATATTTTATTGATATAATTGCGGCTACATTGTAACCATATAGGATGGTGCAGCCAATGGCACACCCTCGTTTAAAGAAGCATCTGAAGTACATCAACAGTTTTATTCAATCACCTCGCAGTTTTGGCACATTGATGCCATCATCACCAACATTATGTGATGCGATGGTTAGATCATTAGACTGGAATGAAAAAGCATTAATGGTTGCAGAGTTAGGCGCAGGTGATGGCGTTTTGACTCGTCATATTTTGAGAATAATGCCTGAAGATGCAAAGTTATCCGCTTATGAAATTAATCCACTATTTTTTAACGAATTAGAAGAGATTCAAGATCAGCGATTGGTTGTAAGGAAGGTTTCTGCTGAGATATTGGATCAACCTTATAAAGTTATTTTTTCTTGTTTGCCATTTTTGTCATTGCCGTTAAGAGTTTCGTTGAGAATCATTAAGGCAACATTGCAAATTTTAGAGCAAACGCAGGGTACTTTTATCTTATTCCAATACACTCAGCGAATGGAAAGAGTGTTATCGCGTTATTTTGAATGGGAAAGAAAGTTGGTGGTTAAAAATTTTCCACCGGCTTATGTTTATGTGTGTAAACCTAAATAAGAAAATCGTATTGTTGATTGGACTCATCAGGAGTATTTTCTAAATCTTTTGCACGCTGTTTTTCTAATGCATGGATGATTTCAGGTAGGTTCATTGAGTTTTTTGCATTGATACAAATGAGCTTGAAATCATCAAAGCCACTTCTGCGGAAGCGTTCTTTTAATAATCTGTGATAATTTTTTTCGATATTATGTATATGATTAATTTTTTCTTCTGAGAAAATTTTACGTGCTGCTGTTTGATAATCCTCAGAGTCAATCAATTGAGTTAGCGCCATATAATCATTATGTAATTCAATACATTCCTTTGGTGCATCAGTGCCACTTTGATAATAATACAGGGCAATAAACATCACTGTTAGAAATACAGTGATGGATATGGCAATCTTTTCAAACATTTGAAGCATCCTCTTTTGTTGATATGTTTATATCTCTTAAATAAGTATAACTATAATTATTATTTAATGAGTTATGTAAAATTTATATCATATCTAGAAGGTACAGTCTAAGAAAAATATGCACAATTATTATCGTCATTTTATATGCAAAAGAAAACGGCTTTAAGATTTCTTAAAGCCGTTGTATTTATCAACATTGATAAAATATTATTTCTTTTTCATTGGCGGTAAGTCAGTACATGCACCTTCAGCAACTTCTGCTGCCATGCCCACAGATTCAATCAATGTTGGATGAGGGTGAATGGTGTGAGCGATGTCCGTAACGTCTGCGCGCATTTCAACAGCGAATGCAATTTCACCAATTAAGTCACCAGCATTGATGCCCACAACTGCACCACCTAAGATGGTTTTAGTTTCTGGATCAAAGAGTAACTTAGTCATACCTTCTTCACGTGCACTTGCAATCGCTTTACCACTTGCACTCCATGGGAATACAGCTTTCTCATAAGCAATGCCATCGGCTTTTGCTTGAGTTTCTGTTAAACCAGCCCATGAAATTTCAGGATCAGTATACGCAACAGATGGAATCTGGATGATGTCAAAGAAGCGTTTGTGGCCAGCACAAACTTCAGCGGCAACGTGTGCTTCATGAACGGCTTTATGCGCAAGCATTGGTTGGCCAACAATGTCACCAATCGCAAAAATGTTACCAACGTTTGTACGCATTTGCTTATCCACGTTGATAAAACCACGATCTGTGAAGTTAACGCCAGCATGCTCAAGGCCTAATGTTAAACCATTAGGTGCACGGCCAATAGCCACGAGAACAGAATCATAAACCTGTGCTTCGCTTGGTGCATTTTCGCCCTCAAAGCTAACTTTGATGCCTTCTGGTAATGCTTCAGCTGCCACAACTTTAGTTTTGAACATTAATTTGCTAAAACGATCTTTGTTGTATTTTTCAAAGATCTTAGTCAAATCGCGATCAGCGCCAGGAATAAAGCCTTCTGTGAATTCAACGATCTCAACATTTGCACCCAAGTTAGAGTACACAGTTGCCATTTCTAAACCGATGATGCCACCACCGATTACGAGCATACGCTTAGGAATCTCACGGAGTTCTAAAGCGCCTGTTGAATCAATGATGCGAGGATCAACTGGCATAAATGGTAATTTGATCGCATGAGAACCCGCAGCAATGATCGCTTTATCAAATGATAAAGTGCGCTCGCCGCCATCAGCTAGTTGAATGGTTAAGTGATGATCATCTTTAAATGTTGCGTTACCTTGAATGACTTCAACTTTACGCATTTTAGCCATGCCTGCTAAACCACCTGTTAATTTACTCACAACAGATGATTTATAGTTGCGCACTTCATCTAACTCAACGCGTGGTGCATCAAAATAGATCCCTGCGTTTTTCAAGTGAAGCTCAGCTTCTTCTTTAGCTTTAACCACATGTAGCAATGCTTTAGAAGGAATACAGCCAACGTTCAAGCACACGCCACCCAATGTTGAATAACGTTCAATCAATGCAACTTTAAGACCAAGGTCAGCTGCTCTAAATGCTGCAGAGTAACCACCAGGGCCTGCACCAATCACCACAACGTCACAATCAACGTTAGATGGTGCAGGTGTTGCGGCGGCAATTTGCACTTCAGGTTCTTGAGCTTTCGGTGTAGGTTGTGATGCTGGTGCACTTGCAGCAGGGGCAGAGCCACCAACTTGAGCGCGAGCAATCACAATACCTTCTTTAACTTGATCACCAACTTTTACTAAAACTTCAGTAATCACGCCGTCGATATCAGATGGTACATCCATAGATGCTTTATCTGATTCTAACGTCAATAAGTTCTGATCTTTAGCAACTGTATCGCCCACTTTGATCTCAACATCGATCACATCCACAGAATCAAAATTGCCGATATTAGGAATCTTGATGTCAATGATTTGTGATGCAGCAGCCGGAGCAGCTTGTGCTACCGGTGCTGATACTTGTGGTGCTGGTGTTTCTACAGCAGGCGCAGAAGCTTGAACTTCTGCTTTAGGCGCTGCAGCTTCGACAACTTCGATCATAGCGATAACATCGCCTTCTTTCACTTGGTCGCCAACTTTCACTAATAATTTAGTAATTTTACCTGCCAAATCAGATGGCACTTCCATAGAAGCTTTATCTGATTCAAGCGTTAAAATATTTTGGTCAACTGCGATTTCATCGCCTTCGTTCATCAGAACTTCGATGACATCAACAGCGTCAAAATTACCAATGTTTGGAATTTTTAATTCAATAGCCATTGATTGCTCCTTACACTAAAACGCGGCGCATATCAGTTAAACACTGATTCAAGTGAACGATGAAACGCGCACCTAATGCACCATCGACCACGCGGTGATCGTATGATAATGATAAAGGTAACATCAAGCGTGGCTCGAATTCTTTGCCATTCCAAACAGGTTTCATGATAGAGCGAGAAACGCCTAAGATCGCAACTTCAGGTGCGTTGATGATTGGCGTAAACGCTGTACCACCGATGCCGCCCAATGATGAAATTGTGAAGCAGCCACCTTGCATTTGATCAGGCTTTAATTTGCCATCACGTGCTAATTTAGCCAATTCGCCCATTTCAGCAGCAATTTCAATCACGCTCTTCTTATCACAATCACGGATAACAGGAACAACCAAACCATTTGGTGTATCTGCTGCAAAACCGATGTGGAAATAATTCTTAAGAATTAAGTCATCGCCATCTAATGAGCTGTTGAAGGTAGGGAAAGTTTGTAATGCATGCACACAAGCTTTCACTAAGAAAGCAAGCATTGTTACTTTCTTACCTGATTTCTCATTTTCTTTATTGAGCATCACGCGGAATGCTTCTAGATCAGTTACATCGCTTTCATCAAACTGAGTTACATGAGGAATCATTGCCCAGTTACGTGCAAGGTTCGCACCAGAAATTTTCTTAATGCGAGACAATGGCTCACGAGTGATCGCGCCAAATTTCTCGAAATCAACTTTTGGCCAAGCCAATAAGCTTAAACCGCCGCCGTTTGTAGTTGCGATTGAGCCTACGCTGCCAGTGCCTGACATGATAGATTTAACATGAGCGACAACGTCTTCACGCATGATGCGCAATTTAGGGCCTGAACCTTTTACTTGATTTAAGTCTGCACCTAATTCACGTGCAAATGCACGCACAGAAGGGGATGCATGAGCACCAGAGAAATCTAAGTTTACTTGATTAGCAGTGGTTGCAGCCGGTGCAGCAACTGGTGCTGCGACAGGTGCAGGTTTTGGTGCTTCTGCCTTAGGTGCTGGGGCTGCCACTACAGGAGCCTCAGTTTTAGGCGCTGCAGCTGGCGCTTGTGGCGCAGCTGCATCGGATGCTTCAATACGGAAAATGAAATCACCTTCTTTAATTTTGTCGCCAACTTTTACCAAAATTTCTTTGATAACGCCCGCTACGTCAGAAGGAACATCCATAGATGCTTTATCAGATTCTAATGTGAGTAATGTGTCATCTTTAGCAACAGTGTCGCCCACTGCTACAGCGATTTCAATCACATCTACTTCATCAAAGTTTCCGATATCAGGCAGTTTAATATCTGTCATTGCCATAATCTTTTATCCTTATCTTATTCAGTCAAAATTAAAGAGTAATTGGGTTTTTCTTGTGTGGATCAATGCCATATTTGCTGATTGCTTCAGCAACTACGCTTGATTCGATCACACCAGCATCTGCCAATTCTTTCAACGCAGCAACTGTTACAAAGTAACGATTGACTTCGAAGAACTCACGCAATTTACCGCGTGTATCAGAACGACCAAAGCCATCTGTACCCAACACTTTATAAGGTGCTTTAATTGCTGAACGAATTTGCTCTGCAAATAAGCGGATATAGTCAGATGCTGCAACAACAGGTGCATCTGAATTATTTAATAATTCAGCCACGTGAGAAGCGCGAGGCTTATCAGTTGGGTGAAGCATGTTGTGTCTTTCAGCATCTTGCACATCACGCGCTAAGATATTGAAGCTTGGGCAACCGTAAACATCCGCATCTACGCCCCAATCTGCTTTCAATAAATCAGCAGCTGCGATTACTTCACGGAAGATCGTACCTGAACCCAATAAGCGAACACGTTTCTTAGAATCTGTGTTTTCACCTTTTTGGAATAAATACATACCTTTCAAGATGTTTTCTTCAGCACCAATTGGCATTGCAGGATGGCTGTAGTTTTCATTCATCATTGTGATGTAATAGAACACATCTTCTTGATCTTGATACATACGTTTCAAACCATCTTGCATGATCACTGCTAATTCATAATGGAATGTTGGATCGTATGAAACACAGTTAGGAATCAATTGTGCAAGAATATGGCTGTGGCCATCTTCATGTTGTAAGCCTTCGCCATTCAATGTTGTACGACCAGCTGTACCGCCCATTAAGAAACCGCGTGAACGTTGATCGCCCGCCGCCCAGACTAAGTCTAAACAACGTTGCAATTGGAACATTGAGTAACATACGAAGAATGGAATCATAGGTACGTTGCTAACTGAGTATGAAGTTGCAGCAGCAATCCATGAGCTCGTTGCACCAGCTTCGTTGATACCTTCTTGTAAGATTTGACCATCTTTAGCTTCTTTATAGAACATGAGCTGATCAGCATCTTGTGGCGTATAGTTTTGACCTGCTTGTGACCAAATACCTAATTGTCTAAATAAGCCTTCCATACCAAATGTACGTGATTCATCCACTAAGATAGGTACGATATTTTTGCTGATTGCTTTGTCTTTCAACATTACATTCAACAAACGCACAAATGCCATTGTTGTAGAAATTTCACGGCCTTCCACAGTTGCTTCAAGTTGAGCTTTGAATGCATCTAATTGTGGTGCTGGTAATGGATTATCTGTTTTCTTACGGCGTTTTGGTAAGTAACCATGTAATGCTTCACGGCGCTCGCGTAGATACTTCATTTCTGGAGAATCTTCTGCAGGACGAATGAATTTTAATTCTTCGATTTCTTCGTCTGTTACAGGGATTTCGAAGCGATCGCGGAAAATACGCAATGTTTCCATGCTGATTTTCTTCTGCTGGTGAGAAGTATTTTGTGCTTCACCTTCTTGACCCATGCCGTAACCTTTGATGGTTTTAACAAGCAATACAGAAGGTTGGCCTTCATGTTTAGTCGCTGCATCATATGCTGCGTAAACTTTATTCTCATCATGTCCACCGCGGTTTAACTGCCATACATCATGATCAGACATATGTGCAACCATTTGGCGAAGTTCCGGCGTATTGAAGAAATGCTCACGAACATATGCACCATTTTTAGATTTATATGTTTGGTAATCGCCATCGATTGCTTCCATCATGCGCTTACGTAAAATACCTTTTTCATCTTGAGCCAATAAAGCATCCCAGCCATTGCCCCAGATTAATTTGATCACGTTCCAATGGTTACCACGGAAGTTAGATTCTAATTCTTGGATGATCTTGCCATTACCACGAACAGGGCCATCTAAACGTTGTAAGTTACAGTTAACGATGAAGATTAAGTTATCTAATTTTTCACGGCCAGCCAATGAGATTGCACCCAATGATTCTGGTTCATCCATCTCGCCATCACCACAGAAGCACCAAACTTTACGTTTAGATGTATCCGCTAAGCCGCGAGCATGAAGATATTTCAAGAAGCGAGCTTGGTAGATCGCTTGCATTGGACCTAAGCCCATAGAAACAGTAGGGAACTGCCAGAAATCATCTTGTAACCAAGGATGAGGATATGAAGGAATGCCTTCACCATCTACTTCGCGACGGAAGTTTAATAATTGTTCTTCAGTGATGCGGCCTTCCAAGAAAGCACGTGCATAAATACCAGGGCTCGAATGGCCTTGGAAAAAGATCAAATCGCCGCCGTGGTCATCACCTTCAGGACCATGCCAGAAATGGTTGAAACCCACTTCCCACATTGTTGCCAATGATGCATAACTTGCAATGTGACCACCTAATGATGAATCAGCCAAGTTACTTTTAACAATCATTGCCATAGCATTCCAGCGATTATAAGCGCGGATTCTATGTTCGATATCGGAATTACCAGGATAAGCTGGTTGCTCGTGAACAGGGATTGTATTGATGTATTCTGTTGTACCTGAGAACGGAACTTCGATGCCATCACGATGCGTACGTTCAATGATTTGTTCTAAAAGGAAGCGAGCTCGCTCTTTGCCTTCTGTTTTGATAACGCTATCAATGGAGGCAATCCAATCTTGAGTTTCAATTGGATCGATATCTTGAATAGTTTTTAAATCGCTCATATTTCTTCACCTATTATAAATAATGTGATTGTAATATTTTCTATCTAAATGAAATTACTACAAAATAAATCTGCTGAGCAGATGAATTGCTGTAAATGATAACATGAAATTTTAAAATAAATCTGTTTGTGAAATAAAACGCCAACTACCGAGCTCTAAATTTTTGGTAAGTAAATTTAACTTGCCAATTTTCATTCTCACTAAGCGTAAACATGGAAATCCTATGGCAGCACACATTCTTCGGACTTGTCGATTTTTTCCTTCAGTGATTGTGATGCTGATCCATGTAGTGGGAATGTTTTTTCTTTCACGAATCGGTGGAACTCTTTCCCATAAATTTTCAGGCTCAGGAATAATCTCTGCCAATGCAGGTAATGTTGTGAATTCTTTGAGTTGAATGCCGCGATGAAGCATCGCAATTGCTTCAGGTGTTACAGTGCCTTCTACTTGTGCCCAATAGGTTTTAGCAACTTTAAACTTGGGTGATGCAATCTTCGCTTGTAGCTTTCCATTATTTGTTAATAAGAGCAAACCTTCGCTATCAGTATCCAATCGACCTGCAGGATAGTATCCCTGTAACGAAACATACGACTTTAAAGTCGTATGTTTTTCGTGTTCAGAAAACTGTGAAATAACCCCAAAGGGTTTGTTAAGAACAATTAATGGGGATGTTTTCATTATTTACCAATAACCATACAGTCGTTACCGCTTTGTTTTAACTGAGTACATGCAAGCGTAGCATTTTTGTAGTTAAAACCTGATAAACGAGCACGATATAAATTATCTATAAGCACAATATCAATCTTTCCTTGCTTTAATTTACGATGTGCAACTCGAGCTCTTTCTTGTGCAGATTGGCGATTTTTATAAGCGCCCACTTGAATTGAAGCAGGTGATGACGGTTTCGAGCGATTAGTTACTTTATTTGTGGAAATTAACTTCTTAGTGGGAATATTCGGTGTTGCATTATTAGCAACGATTTTCACAGAGCTCTTTTTATTGGATGCTTTAACAAGTTGTGGCTTAGGTTTTTTTTCAGGATTATAACCCACCAATAAATCTTCTGTAATGATTGGTGAAATCGAAGGATTGCGGCGGTTTTGCTGCAATGCATCAAATGAATCATCCATGATTTTAACCATAATATTATCGCGAGATGCTGTATTTCTACCACCAATTACTACGGCAAATAAACGTGTATTACCACGTTGAGCACTTGTGACTAAATTAGAGCCTGATTTACGAATATAACCAGTTTTAATACCATCTGCACCAACAAGCATTTGATTGACACGATTATGACCTTTAACTTCAATTCCATCGTACCAAAAGCTTGTCATTTTAAATAAAGGATAATATTTAGGATGATGATTATAAAGTGCAACGCCCAAAGTCACCATATCTTGTGCAGTTGTGTACTGTGAGTCATTTGGTAAACCATGAGGATTCACAAAATTTGTACTTTTCATGCCCAAACGTTGTGCAGTTTTATTCATACGATTTGCAAATCCTGCTTCTGAGCCGCCAATGTGTTCAGCAACAGCAATAGCAACATTATTAGCAGATTGTACAATCAAAGCATTGATCGCAGTTTCTATTGTAATCGTAGCGCCTGCTGGAATTCTATTCCCTGATTTATATTTCAAGCAAGAGCACTCGGCCTGAGATGCTCGTTGGGAAATATTGATGCGTTCATTCATTTTTATTTTACCTTTCGATAAATCCTCAAATAGAATGTATAACGTCATCATTTTAGTCAATGAAGCAGGATAGCGACGCTGATTTGCTTCATGTTCATAGATGACTTTGCCAGTATTAGGTTCGATGACAAGCGCAGAAAAGCCAGTATTAGCCGATGCGAAACCACTCAAACTACCAATGACTGGTAGCATGCAAGTGATTATGATTTTTTGGAGCAATTTTTTCATAGATCAATCTCAAAATGTTGAGCCAAGCCATAGTATGCAGCACGTAATCCCATCGCTTCACCGCCGACTGGTCGGCCTTTGCGATTGCGGATATTCCATGCCATGACATCGATATGTGCGAAGGGTATATTATCGCTTAAAAAATGTGTTAAGAAAAGAGCTGCGGTGATTGCACCACCATAAGGTTGCGTAGATGAATTTAAAATATCTGCATATTTTGTTTCAATCCAATCATTGTAAGCTTGATGCAAGGGCATTCGCCATAAGCTATCTGTTTTTTCTTGACTTAAATTGACTAAACTCAATGCTAATTGATCATTGTTTGAGAACAGAGCAGGCATTTCTGTGCCCAATGCTACGCGTGCTGCGCCAGTCAAAGTAGCAAAGTTAACAATTGCATCTGGAGATTGTTCGCACGCATAGCTAATTGCGTCCGCCAATACTAATCGACCTTCAGCATCTGTATTGTCGATTTCAACTGTTAAGCCATTGCGCGCCTTGATAATATCTCCAGGGCGCATTGCAGTGCTTGAAACAGAGTTTTCAACAATTGGCAATAATAAACGTAATTGTACAGGCCATTCTTCTTTAATGATCCAATTAGCTAATGCTAATGCGTGAGCAGAACCGCCCATATCTTTTTTCATTAAGCGCATGCCATTCGCTGGTTTTAAATCTAAACCACCACTATCAAATGTTACGCCTTTGCCAATTAAAGTTAATTTTGGATGATCAGGTGATCCGTATGTTACCTCAATTAAACAAGGCGCAAATTCACTGCCATGGCCAACATGATAAATGAGTGGGAAGTTCTGTTCTAACAGCTCTTCATCTTGAATGACTTTAACTGTGCATTTTTGTGATGATAATAAGTTTTGTGCATATTGTGCTAAAGATTCAGGATTCAGGTGATTGGGCGGACGATTGATTAAAGTGCGCGTGATATAGTGTGCTTCGATTTCATTCACTAATTTTTTGCGATCCAATTCTTTGGGGAATAGAATTTGCACATTCGGTTGTTTGGATTCTTTGAACTCATTGTATTGATAAGCACCCAAAGCAAAGCCTAATAATAATTGATACTGTGCGTCTAATGTTAAGTCTTCATTGGCAATATAGTAAACACCTTGTGGTGCTTTAGTATAGAAATTGCCTAATGAAAACATCTCTTCAGCAGCATCAAATTTCACTAGGATTTTGTTGATCGCGCCTGTTTCATCTGGAATGACTAATAATTCAGGTTCATTATCTAAAGATTGATGCACCCAATTTTGCTCGAAAGGTGAGAAAGAAAAGTCAGATAATTGCTGATAGAGATAAATCGGTACAGCTTTCACGGCGGATGGTGTATTGATCAATAATTCATAAAACATTTTCTTTCTCCGATCTTTTAACTATTAATAATCATCATTTTCAGCAGCCATCAATACTTCACGATTACCATTGGATTGAGGTGGTGTAACGATGCGTAATTCTTCCATTTCTTCCATTAATCGTGCGGCACGTTGATATCCTACGCGTAATTTTCGCTGAATAAAGGAAATGCTGGCTCTTCTAGATTCCACAACAATTTTTACAGCTTCATCAAATAATGGATCTTGTTCATCATTGGGTGATGCAGCAACGCCAGAAGCTTCAGGCGATAAACCAGGAATTGCTTCAGTTGGTTCTTGTAAAATATCTTGAATATAATCAGGCTCGCCGGTTAATTTTAAGAATTCAGCGACTTTATTTACTTCATGATCATCTACAAATGCACCATGGACACGAATCGGAACATTCACGCCAGATGGTGCATATAACATATCACCGTGACCCAATAATGCTTCTGCACCTTGTTGATCGATAATGGTGCGTGAGTCAATTTTACTAGAGACTTGGAAGGCGATTCTTGTTGGGATATTTGCTTTGATTAAGCCTGTAATAACATCAACAGAAGGACGCTGAGTTGCCAAAATTAAGTGAATGCCTGAAGCACGCGCTTTTTGTGCTAAACGAGCGATCAACTCTTCACATTTTTTACCCACGAGCATCATCATATCTGCAAATTCATCAATGACGACAACAATGAAAGGCAATTTTTCCAATAATGGTGGATTTTCGGTATCAGAAACATGCTCGCTTCTACGCCATAAAGGATCAATCAATGGTTGACCAGCATCCATTGCTTCTTGTACTTTCTGATTAAAGCCTGCGATGTTACGAACTTTCAATTGGCTCATTAGCATATAGCGGCGTTCCATTTCAGCAACGCACCAACGCAATGCATTCGCTGACTCTTTCATATCTGTGATTACAGGAATCAACAAGTGAGGAATATCGTTATAAACAGATAATTCCAACATCTTTGGATCGATTAAGATCAATCGTAATTCTTCAGGACGAGCTTTAAACAACATGCTCAATAACATTGTATTAACGCCAACAGATTTACCAGAACCTGTTGTACCTGCCACTAAAACATGAGGCATTTTGGCAAGGTTTGCCAATACAGGTTCACCAGAGATGCTTTTACCTAGAATCAAAGTAAGTGGATCAGTTGCATCTTGATACTCTTGTGATTCTAAACCTGATTTGAAGTAAACGATTTCACGTTTTTTGTTCGGAATTTCTAAGCCAACAAAACTTGTGCCTGGAATAATATCTACAACACGAACGCTAGTGACAGATAATCCGCGTGCGATATCTTTATCAAGATTGTTGATTTGTGCAACTTTAACACCTGGTGCTAATGTTAATGCAAAGCGAGTAACAACGGGGCCCGGCTCAATATTTTCAACTTTCACTTTGATGGAAAAGTTTCTGAGTTGCTCTTCGATTAACTGAGCCATTTCATACAGTTCTTCTTCATCGTATTGATTGATTGAAGGAGGTGGATCACCCAATAAATTCAATGGTGGTAATTGACCAGCCATAGGGAAGTGCTTCAGTAACTCTGCTTTTTTACCTGGGCTCATTGGTTCAGGCATGCGTGGCGTTGGCATTACTATATTTTGCTTTGGCATTTCAACAGGTGTTAAATCTTCCATTGTTGGCGCTACTGGAATTGCTTGCACAGGTTCCTGAATAACTTCTTCTTCCCAAAGATTAAATACAGGTGCTTGTTCAATGACTTTTTCAGGTTCTTGAAAATGCGGCGTATACACAGGTTCTGCTATGGCGATTTCAGGTTCAAATGGTTGCCACGTTGGAGTATCTAAAATTTCTGGTTCAGATTTTTCAATCGGCAGATCAACATGAGCAAAAACTGGTTCAAGCTTTTGAGTGAATGTATCTTCTATTAAAGTTGTCACTTGTGGCAGATCTAATTCAAATTCAGGCTCAGTACGTTCTTCTAAAATTTCAACGGTTGGGAATGCTTCTGTAATTTCTGCAACAGCTGGTAAAGAAGGTTCTTTTGGGAATTCAGGAGAATGATATTTTTCTAATTCTTCTAGGAAAGCATTGTAATCTTGTTCATCATCGTGCGGTGTAATGGACGCTAATGTAGTGCTTCTCTGATTTGCTAAGTTGTTAGACTGTGAAAACATAGATTGCGTTGTAATTGGTTCTACAGCAGCTAATACAGGTTCAATGAAGGTTTTCTTTGGAATAAATACTTCTTCTTTCTGCTCTGGAATATTTACTACAGGGCGATCTTCAACAGATTGCGCAAACATAGTTGAAGGTATTTCAATGTTTGAATGTTCTTCGTTAGATTGATCATTATTTGCCCAATCAGAAAGATTTCTGATTCGGTTTGTTTCCCCATCAGTTGCATCATGTGATGCTGATGTTATAGGCGGGCGTTTGAAAATAGATGGTAATTTAGGTTGTCCATTTTGATCTACTTGAGGCTCAAATTTTGGTGTAATAGCTGGTTCAACTTTAGCATTATGCTGAACTGCTGATTCAGCAGCAGGTTGCATAAATTTAGGCTCTACTTTCTCGGATTTTGGCTCATTAAAATCAAAAGAAGGCTCAGTTTTTTGTGTCTTTGAATATTTTGGCTGAGTATTATCAAAATTCAGCTCAGCTTGTGGATCTTGAGCTACATTTGTATCTTCATGAACAATTTTTTCTTTAGCTTTAATGAGCTTAGAGAGAAAGTTTGGTTTGCTTTCTGATGGTTCTTCAAATGTTTCGATGCTTGGCTCGATAGAAGGTTCTTCTTTTGTCATTAAATGTTCAATGTTTGCTAAATCGCTATTCTCATCGACATCGTTTGTTTTGAAAAATCCTGTGATAAATTTGAATGATTGAATGAGCATTGCGCCAATTGTGTCGATCCAAATGACAGGGCCACAGCCTGTAGCCATGATTGATGTAATGAATAGTAAAAAGAATAAAATAATTTTACTCAAAGTCACTGAAATAAGACTATCTGGGAATAAATTTTGTACCCAACCAATGGAATGTCCAAGTAGTGTACCTGTTAATTGACCGACTGCGCCGCCGTGAGCAATTAAGTCACCATTAGGATTATAAACGTTGAATAAGGAGGCTACGGATAATAAAACTAAAGCAACACCTATGATTCTCATGATGATGGTTTCGATGTCTAAGTTTTTATAACCTGCTTGGCAAATCAAGCGATAAGCATACGCAACTAATAATGCAGGTACTAACCATGCAGCTCTGCCGATGGCTGTGAATAGAATATCTGAAAAATATGCACCACGAGCACCAAGCCAGTTATGAACTTGAGTTCTTTCGACGGTTTTGCTCCATGCTGAATCCTCAGGATGATAAGTCAATAGACTAATCACTATTAATAGCGCAATAGCAATAACAGCTCCAAATAGGATATTACAAATGATCTTATTGGCTTTTTTTGGTGGCTGAGTTGTGATTTCAAGAGGCTGACGTCGAATGGCCTGTTTCAATGTTATGTACCCAATAAATGAATGTAGATAGATATTACAGTCTATCATACATTCACCCAAATCTAAAAAGCCCCAGCAGGGCTGGGGCTTAGTATTTTAGAAGTATGTCATCGATTCTTCTTGAATCTCTTCTGCTTTTTCTTTTTTCGGTGGTAATAAATCTTCTCGTTTTATTCCCAAGAGCAAAGCACTTGCTGATGCAATAAATATAGATGAGTAAGTACCCACTAAAATACCGATCAACATGATGAAAGAGAATGAGTGAATTGCTTCACCACCAAAGAGATACAATGCCAATACTGCCAATAATGTTGTCACTGAAGTCATGATTGTACGTGACAAAGTTTGATTGATGGCTTGATCAATGATTTCTTTTGGCGTGCCATTTCTTGCCGCGCGGAAATTCTCACGAATACGATCTAATACAACGACTGTATCATTGACAGAGTAACCAATAACAGCAAGTACAGCAGCTAATGATGTTAAGTCAAATTGTAAGTGACCATATTTACCTAAGATTGCAAATACAGCAAGAACAAAGGCAGCATCATGCACCGTGGATAAAATTGTACTTGTTGCTAATTTCCATTCAAAACGAATCCAAATATAAGCTAATATCATGAAGATTGCGATCACAGAGGCTAAAATACCACTTGTGACCAATTCATCACCAACTTTTGAACCAATGAAGTCAACACGTTTAATGGTTACATCTTTATCAATCAATTCCAATGCATTCAAAACAGCAGTAGAAATAGATGATTCATTCATACCTTCAATGATTGGCAATGTGATTAATACATCACGGCTTGAACCGAAATGCTGAACTTCTGCATTGTCTAATCCAGCAGTTTGTAGGGCATCACGAATATCATCAGTTTCAATACTATTTTTGTAAACAGCTTCAACTTCTGTACCGCCTGTGAAGTCTAAACCGTATTTGAAGCCAAAGAATCCTACTGAACCAACAGCGGCAACAATCACAAATACACAAACTGCTAACCAAGCTTTTGCATATTTCATGAAATCATAAGTTGTTTCGCCACTAAATACATGGAATAACTCTTTACCGCCAACAGGCAATGATTTGATTCTGCGTCCGCCCCAGATAACATTCACAATCGCACGGTTCATCAATACAGCTGTGAACATTGATGTGATAATACCAATGGATAATGTCACCGCGAAGCCTTTGATTGCGCCTGAACCAACTAAGAACAATACAACTGCTGCGAATAAGCTCGTTAAGTTAGCATCCATGATTGTTGCAAATGCTTTACCAAAACCATCATTAATCGCATTTTGTGGGCTCACACCTTTTCGTAGAACTTCTCGTATTCTTTCATTGATTAATACGTTTGCATCTACGCTCATTCCCAGAGAGAGAACAATACCTGCAATACCTGGCAATGTTAAAGTTGCTTGTAATAAAGATAAGCACGCAATGATTAATACTAAGTTCGCAACCAATGCAACGTTGGCAATTAAACCAAACATGCTATAGCGAATTAACATGAATACCATAACAGCTGCTAAGCCATAAAAACCAGCTGACATACCTTTATCAACGTTGTCTTTACCGGCGCTTGGTCCAATTGTGCGTTCTTCAATGATTTGAATGGGTGCTGCTAATGCACCTGAACGCAATGTAATTGCCAATTTGTTAGCTTCTTCTAATGAATCTAAACCAGTGATTACGAAGTTTTTGAATAACTGTTGTTGAATAGTTGCAGCATTGGCAACTTCTTCTACGATATAGTTGCGTTTAACTTCTTGTCCATTTTGCATAATAGTTTCAACTTTATGCTCAATGAATACTGTTGCCATTGGTTTGCCAACGTTTGCTTTAGTAACAATTGCGAATTTATCCGCACCTTGAGAATCTAATGTAATAGAAACTAATGGGCGACGATTTTCAGGATCAATTTGTGCTGTAGCATTAACAATCGATTCACCTGTTAACATTACTTGGCGCTTCAATAAGATTGGTGCGCCAGTATCACGCCAATGATAAAGTTTTGTACCTAAAGGTGCATTTTTTGAACCATTAGCAACTTGAGATGCTTCTAAATTAGAGTTTTCATAAACAATATGAAATTCTAAAGTTGCTGTTGTGCCTAAAATTTCTTTAGCTTGAGTTGTATCTTGAACGCCAGGCAATTGAACAACAATACGATCAGCACCTTGTTGTTGAATGATTGGTTCAGCAACACCTAATTCATTCACGCGATTACGTAATGTCACAATGTTTTGCGCCACAACGTTGCGTTTACGCTCTGTTAATTCAGCATCAGATAATTTTGCAATTAATTTATTGCCATCAATCGACCAATTTAATTGCATCAAGTTTTGCTTGTTGATTGTCACAGCGTTGCGAGCATTTGCAGCTTCTGCATCTGAATTGAAGATCACATCAACAGATGAATCGTGAACAGTGACAGATTTATAAGCAATTTTTTGATCGCCTAAAGATGTTTTGATTTCATCAGCATAGCTTTCAGTTAATTGTGTGATCAGCGTTTTCATATCGATTTCTAATAAGAAATGCACGCCACCACGAAGATCAAGACCTAAATACATTGGTCTAAAACCAAAGCTTTCTAGCCATTCAGGCATATCTGGTGCTAAGTTTAGGGCTGTCATGTAGCCATTGCCAAGATCGCTGGCAATTAAATCTTTAGCTTTCAATTGTGTTTCAGTGTCATTGAAACGCACTAAAACTTGATCATCTATTTTTTCAATTCTTTTGTATGGAATGTCTTTTTTGGCTAATAAGTTTTCAATATTATTAACGAGTTTATCATCGACTTTAGTTGTACGAGTCGCTGAAATTTGTACCGAAGGATCTTCACCATATAAGTTTGGTAAGGCAAGTAAAGTAGAAATTGCCAAGACCAAGATTATTAATAAATTTTTCCAGAGCGGATAACGATTTAGCATAATTATTTCTTCGTTGTTATATGAAAAGTGAAAAGGCAAGTTATTCACTTGCCAATCATTTCGTTAGGTTAAATTTTAAAATTAACCGTTATTTTCTTTTGTTTCAACTGCTTCAGTTGTTTCTGCAGTTTCAGCGATAGCTTCTTTTTTAGCTTTTTTGTTACCTTGTGCATTATCTGCTGTTCCTTTGTAAGTACCTTTTGGAACCATTGAAATGATTGATTGGCGTTGTAATTTGATCACAACATTGTTCGCAATTTCAACAGAGATATAGCCATCAGCAACGTCAGCTACTTTGCCGATAATGCCAGCACTTGTAATAACTTCGCTACCTTTTTTCAACTCATTCATCAAATTTTGATGTTCTGTTTGACGTTTTTTGTTAGGGCGAATAATCATAAAATAGAAGAATAGGCCCATTACAGCTAACATGATTAATGTGCTTGTCATTCCGCCTTGTTGTGCGCCAGCATCTTGTGCATTAGCAACAGTAGTAGAAACAACAGCTAATGATAAAAGTAACGTTCTTAACATTGTATAACTCCAAAATAAAAAGATGTTATCTCATAATGAGACCTAATTTTCAAAATACAATTGCAATCAATGAATTATTTTTGAATTAATTGATTAACGTGTTGATTGATGTTTTCAACTGTAAAGCCAAATACTTCAAACAACTGTTCAGCAGGTGCTGATGCGCCAAATGTATCGATACCAATCACAGCATCTGCAAATTCATACCAGCCACGAGTTGTACCAGCTTCTACAGCTAATGTTGGTAAGTTGCCTAATACTGATGCTTTGTATGCTGCATCATTTGCGCGGAATAATTCAACGCAAGGCATAGAAACAACACGAACATCGTCACGTGCTTCAGCTGCTTTCATTGCTAATTCAATTTCTGAACCTGTTGCGATGATTGTTACTTTAGCATTCGCGTTTTCTTTCAATACATAACCACCTTTAGCAATGTTTGCTAAAGCTTCAGCTGTGCGTGGTTGGAAAGATAATTTTTGACGAGATAATGCCAATAATGTTGGGTTTTTATCTGATGTTAAACCAGAAGCCCAAGCAGCCATTGTTTCTACTGTATCAGCAGGGCGCCATACATTTAAGTTAGGGATTAAACGTAAAGATTCAACATGTTCAACTGGTTGGTGTGTTGGACCATCTTCACCTAAGCCGATTGAATCGTGCGTCATTACATAAATAACTTTCTGTTCCATCAATGCGCTCATGCGGATTGCGTTGCGAGCATAATCACTGAACACTAAGAATGTTGCGCCGTAAGGGATGAAGCCACCATGCAATGCTAAGCCATTCATGATTGCGGCCATACCAAATTCACGCACACCATAACGAACGTAGTTGCCTTCGCCTGTTGCGATGTCTAAGTTTTTGCTTGCTTTGAAGAATGTGTTATTTGAAGGTGTTAAGTCTGCTGAGCCACCAACGATTTCAGGCAAATGAGATGCCAATGCATCCAATGCGTTTTTACTTGCTACGCGAGTTGCGATGCTTTCGCCTTTTGCATTTACTTCTGTCATTGCATTTTCAATGATTTCGTTGAAGTTTTCAGGCAATGCCATGTTCATACGACGCAAGAATTCTTTTGCTAATTCTGGGTATTTAGTTTCGTATTGTGCAAATGCTGCTGCCCAATTTTGTTCAGCTGATAAACCTTTAGCTTTTGCATCCCAATGAGCCGCAACATCTTCAGGTGTTTCAAATGCTGCTGCCGTCCAACCCATTTTCTCACGGATTGCAGCAATTTCAGCATCGCCCAATGGTGCGCCATGAGTTGCTTCAGAACCTTCTTTAGATACAGAACCTTTACCAATTTTAGTTTTACAAATGATCAAAGTTGGTTTTTCTGATTGAGTTTTAGCTTCTGCAATTGCTTGAGAAACTGCTTCAATATCATGACCATCGATTGGGCCAATCACATTCCACTGATAAGCTTCAAAACGTTGTTTTGTATTATCTGTGAACCAGCCAGAAACATCGCCATCAATTGAAATTGCGTTATCATCATACAATGCAATCAATTTATTTAATTTTAAAGTACCTGCCAAAGCACAAGCTTCGTGAGAGATACCTTCCATCATGCAGCCATCGCCCATGAATGTATATGTGTGGTGATCAACGATGCTGAAATCATCTTTGTTGAATTCTGCTGCTAGCATTTTTTCTGCTAACGCAAAACCTACAGCATTCGTGATGCCTTGACCTAAAGGACCAGTGGTTGTTTCGATACCAGGAATATAACCATGCTCAGGGTGGCCAGCTGTTCTTGAGTTCAATTGGCGGAAGTTTTTCAAATCATCAACTGAAACATCGTAACCTGTCAAATGAAGCAATGAATATAAAAGCATTGACGCATGACCGTTTGATAAAATGAAACGATCACGGTTAAAGAAATTAGGATTGCTTGGATTATGAGAGAAATGATTATGCCAAAGTGCATAAGCCATTTCTGCCATTCCCATTGGTGCGCCTGGATGGCCTGAGTTT
Organism: Wohlfahrtiimonas sp.; assembly: GCA_030149965.1. Taxonomy (GTDB): domain Bacteria; phylum Pseudomonadota; class Gammaproteobacteria; order Cardiobacteriales; family Wohlfahrtiimonadaceae; genus Wohlfahrtiimonas. The sequence continues at coordinate 30,358 of JASLHB010000111.1, forward strand.
GCTTTTTGGACTGCATCCATACTTAAAAAACGGATTGCATTAGCACTTTTTTGCTCGATTGATGACATGTTCAAATCCTTAGAATGAATAAATAAGAAAATCAATCCTATTATTATACTGAATCTAGCTAGATAAATCACTGCTTGAAATGTTGATCTGGGATATATTTTCATAGATTGTTTATTGTTTCATTTGTGGAACAGTTTGTTAGGTGAAAATCAGTCGCATTTAGTGAATAAATATTTATAATTGCTACTTAGAAATTTTAGTTTTAATCACTTATCAATTGTATTTAAGAAAAGGATGAACAATGAGCAACTTTCAAAATTTATTAGAAAAACGCAGAACAATTTATCAATTAGGTAAAGATGTAACTTTATCAAAAGATGAAATCACATTGATGATCAAAAAAGCTGTGAGCGAAGCGCCATCAGCTTTCCATTCTCAAAGCTCTCGTGTTGTTGTATTGTTAGGCGATGAACATACTAAAGTATGGGATATCACAGAAGCGCAATTACGTAATATTGTGCCTGCTGATCAGTTTGAACCAACAAAAGCACGTATTGATAGTTTTAGAGCAGCATTTGGTACAGTATTATTTTTTGAAGATCAAAATGTTGTGAAAGGCTTACAAGAACAGTTCCCATTGTATGCAGCAAACTTTCCAAAATGGTCACAAGAATCAACAGCAATTGCGCAATATGCAGTTTGGTTATTATTAGCAGAAAGCGATATCGGTGCGAGCTTGCAGCATTACAACCCATTGATCGATGCAGATGTTGCAAAAGCATACGGCATTCCTGAATCATGGACATTGCATGCACAAATGCCATTTGGTTCAATCGTTGCAGGTGCAGGTGAAAAATCTCACATGGATGAAACAGAACGTTTTAAAGTATTTGGTTAATTTTAATACTATTTTGTCTTAATTGTGCGTTCTTTGCACGTAGCACAGAGAATGCTGAAAGCAGGTGTTGTTATATAGTATCTTAGGAATGTATAACTTTCATAATTAAGATGTTTATCAAGGATCATGTGGCTACATGATCCTTTTTTATTGCCCATATAAAAGCGTAATTTCCTATCAAAAACAGGAAAAGTGTAGATTTTTTGTAGCCTTGAGAGAATGATTGAGGTAGTATCTTGTCTGTTTGATTCAATATAGAAGAGAAGATATGAGGCTATTTACATCTTTATTGCTAGTTGTTTTAGGCTTGTCATCTCCTGCATTTTCGGCGGGTTTTGATGGTGCAAACGCTAGTTTGTTGTGGGCAATTCCATTTGCGGGCATTTTGTTATCCATTGCAATTTTTCCATTGGTTGCTGTGAATATTTGGCATCACCATTTTGGTAAAATTACAGCATTATGGTGCTTAGGGTTTATGATCCCATTTTTGTTTATATTTGGTTTTACTGAATTAAGCCATGTTGTGGCGCATGCATTGTTGTTGGAATATGTACCATTTATGGTTTTAATCTTTGCATTATTTACTGTATCGGGTGGTATTTATTTAGAAGGCAGCCTAAAAGGCACGCCAAAATTAAATGCAATCATATTATTGATTGGCACATTTTTAGCATCTTTTATGGGTACAACAGGCGCTGCAATGTTATTGATTCGCCCATTGTTGCGTGCAAATGAAAACCGTAAAAGTCGCGTGCATATTGTAATTTTCTTTATTTTCTTAGTGGCAAACATTGGCGGAAGCTTGACGCCATTAGGCGATCCACCATTGTTCTTAGGCTTCTTGAAAGGTGTTGATTTCTTCTGGACAATGAAGCATATGTTTATGCCATTGATCATCACAACAGCTATTGTTTTAGCGATCTTCTTTGTGATTGATAGTTATTACTATAAAAAAGAAGGCAATGCAGTAACTGTAACAGCAGAAACAAAAGTGCCGTTCAGTATTCAAGGTAAATTTAACTTTGTATTTTTGGGCGGAATAATTGTAGGTGTTTTAATTTCTGGTTTTTGGAAATCAGGCGTTGAATTCACAATTTTAGGTACACCAATTGAATTACAAAATATTGTTCGTGATGTTATTTTGTTGGCAATGGCATTCATTTCATTGAAAGTAACATCAGCTGAAATTCATAAGAAAAATGAATTTGGTTGGGATCCTGTATTGGAAGTTGCAAAATTGTTTGCAGGTATTTTCATTACGATTGCGCCAGTATTGGCTATTTTGAAAGCAGGCTCTGATGGTTCAATGTCAGGCATTGTGAATATGGTTCATGATACGAATGGTGCACCAATTGATAGTATGTACTTCTGGATGACGGGCGCATTGTCTGCATTTTTGGATAACGCACCAACATATTTAGTGTTCTTTAACTTAGCATCTGGCGATGCACATCACTTAATGACAGACTTGAGCCCAACATTGTTGGCAATCTCGATGGGTTCTGTATTCATGGGTGCTGTGACATATATTGGTAACGCGCCAAACTTCATGGTTAAGAGTATTGCAACACAAGCTGGCGTTAATATGCCAACGTTCTTTGGTTATATGAAATGGTCTGTATTGGTATTGATTCCTGTATATATTTTATTGACAGTGATTTTCTTTATCTAGATTATTCTTAGTTAATTGTATTAAATGATGGCAATCCTAGAAAAAGGGTTGCCATTTTTTGTGGAAAGAGGATAATCGGCGCGTGAGTTGGTTGGATTATCGCGCGTAACTTGTTACTCGAGGAAAGTCCGGGCTCCACGGATCAAAGTGCTAGATAACGTCTAGACAGCGTGAGCTGATGGAAAGTGCTGAAGAAATTAAACCGCCTAAAGACGCAAGTCTCGGCAAGGGTGAGAAGGTGCGGTAAGAGCGCACCGTACACAAGGTGACTTGATGTAGCTGAGGTAAACCCCACTTGGAGCAAGACCAAATAGGAATACTTATAGTGTGATCCGCACTGTATTCGGGTAGGTTGCTTGAGGATATG
>JASLHB010000117.1 GCA_030149965.1 Wohlfahrtiimonas sp.
AATATCCCTGCAGCAATTCGTGAATCAAAAACAGTATTGAGCCAACAAACATTCATTGATGAATGCGTGAAATATGTTCCATCATTATCCAACATGACTGTAAAGCCAGCAACACGTGGTATTCGTGCTCAAGCGATGAATCGCGATGGCAGTTTGGTGGATGATTTTGTGATCCGTAAAGAAGGCAATATCACACACATTCGTAATGCGCCATCACCAGGTGCCACATCATCTATGGCAATTGCGGAATATATTGTGAGAGAAGTGATGCAAACAGTTGAAGTTGCATCAGTTGCTACTGAATCAGTAGTTGAAATGGTCGTGCAGGGCAGCTAAATACAGAGTTGTTATTGCTTAACACAAAATAGGTATGAAGGTTTTTATTTCATGCCTATTTTTTTGTCTTACTTTTAATAAATTTAGAATAAAAAAAATCTGATAAGCAAGCTTATCAGATTCAAGTCGGGGAAAAGAGTTTATTATTATAAATTGCCGATAGATAGATATTTTGTTTCTAAGTAAGGTTCGATGCCTTCAATACCACCTTCGCGACCTAAACCACTTTCTTTGAAACCACCGAAAGGTGCTTGTGCCGTTGTTGGTAAGCCATCATTCCAACCGATGATGCCAAAGTTAAGATTATCTTGTAGATAGATCCCACGTTTATAATCATTTGTGAAATAATAAGCTGCCAATCCAAAAGGTGTGCCATTTGCAATTTCTAGTGCTGTATCTAAATCATCGAAAGCAATGATTGGTGCAACAGGGCCAAATGTTTCTTCAGACATAATCATCATGTCTAATGTGACATCGCCTAATACAGTTGGAGAAACAAAATATGTTTTCTTTTCTGTATCTTCAAACGAAGTACCACCAACCAAAACAGAAGCGCCTTTAGCTTTAGCATCTTCGATTTGCTCTACAACTTTATCGAATCCTTTTTTATTGATTAAAGGACCAACATCCGTTGTAGGATCCATGCCATTGCCCAATTTCAATGCTTTAGCTGCTGCTGTGAATTTCTCTGTAAACTCGGCTAAAACATTCTTGTGCACGATGAAACGGTTTGCACAAATACATGTTTGACCTGCATTACGGAATTTAGAAGCAATTGCTTGTGTGATCACAAAATCCATATCAGCATCTTCACAGATGATGAATGGTGCATGTCCACCCAATTCCATTGACATATGTTTAACGGTATTTGCACCTTCACTGATTAAACGCTTTCCAACTGGCGTTGAACCTGTGAATGTGATCTTACGTACATAATTGCTAGATGTGAAAACTGGGCCAACTTCTGAACCAACACCCACAACACATTGAATCACATCTTTTGGAATGCCCGCTTCATGTGCCAATTCAACTAACTTGATCATAGTTAATGGTGTATCTTCGGCAGGTTTTACGATAAATGTACAACCAGCTGCCAAAGCAGGTCCAGCTTTACGTGTCATCATGGCAGCAGGGAAGTTCCATGGTGTAATCGCAGCTACTAAACCAATACCTTGGCGCGTTACTAGAATGCGCTTGTTATTAGTGTTTGCAGGTACAGTACGACCATAAATGCGTTTTGCTTCTTCTGCATACCAAGTTAGGTAGCTTACAGCATTTAAAACTTCGCCCACTGATTCACGTAATGGCTTACCATTTTCTTCTGTCATGATCTTAGCCACAACATCTTTTTGCTCAACGATGAGATCAGCCCAGCGATCAATCAATGCTGCACGCTCATATACAGAAGTATTGCGCCATGTTCTGAATGCATTGTGGCCAGCTTTAAGCTTAGCTTCAATCATTTCTGTTGAGTCCATTGGCAATGTCGCCAATAGTTCCCCTGTAGCGGGGTTATATACGTTTAATTCACTCATTTCTGGGAATCCTTTGGCATTATTTAGCAGCTGCTAATGCTCTGTCCAAAATTGATAAACCTTTAGCTAATTCTTCATCAGTGATTGTTAAAGGTGATAGGAAACGAACAACGTTGCTGTTGATACCTGCTGAGATTAACAATAAGCCGTTTTCGTTTGCAAATTTAGTGATTGCAGATGTTGTTGCTGCATCTGGTTCACGTGTTGCAGGATCTTTAACAATTTCAGCTGCAACCATTGCGCCTAAACGACGAATATCACCAATGAAGCTATAAGTTTGTTGTTTATCTTTCAAATAAGCTTCTAATTTAGCACCTAAAATCTCAGCTTTTTCATTTAAGTTTTCTTCTTCTATCACATCAATAACAGCCAAAGCTGCCGCACATGCTAATGGGCTACCTGAGAATGTACCACCCAGTTCACCAGAACTTGGTGCATTAACAATTTCTGCACGGCCGATTACAGCACTTAAAGGAACACCAGCAGCTAATGATTTAGATGTCGTCATCAAATCAGGCACAATGTCAAAATGTTCCATTGAGAAGAATTTACCAGTACGTGCAAAACCTGCTTGGATTTCATCTGCAACAAAAACGATGCCGTATTTTTGACAGAAGTTATAAACGTGCTCAACGAAACGTTTTGGAGGTACAACGAAACCACCTTCACCTTGAATTGGTTCCATTACGATACATGCTGTATTTTCTGGTGATGCAGTTGCTTTAAAGAATTCATTGAAACGAGCAATTGTATAATCAATGTATTCATCTTCTGTCATGTGAGCAGGACGTTGATACAAATAAGGATATGGTGCTTGGTAAATATCAGAAGCAAAAGGACCAAAACCAACTTTATAAGGGTTAACCTTACTTGTCATACTCATTGTTAAGTTCGTACGACCATGGAAAGCGCGGTAGAAAGAAACAACGCCTGGACGACCAGTATATTTACGTGCAATTTTTACAGCATTTTCAACAGCTTCAGCACCTGTATTAAATAGAATTGCTTTTTTATCGTGATCACCAGCAGTCACTTCGCATAAACGCTTACACAATTCTAAATAGCTTTCATACATCATTACGTTGAAACCAGGATGTGTGAAGCTTTTAACTTGTTCTGTAATTGCAGCAACAATTTTTGGATGGCTATGGCCAACGTTCATAACACCAATTGCGCCAGCGAAATCGATAAATTCTTCGCCTTTTTCAGTAGTAATCGTTGCATTTACTGCTTTAGTTGCAATGTTAAGGTTACCGTTACTAACACCACGAGCAACGTATTTTTGACGCATTTCTTGTAATTGTTCTGTACTGTATGACATTTTAGATTTCCTCTTTGATAACTATTATTTTAACTAACTGGGATAAGTAGATTCGCTACTTACCCCTTTATGATTGGATTATTCTGCGTCTAATCTTACAGAATTAAAGTTGACAGTTGGTGCTGTATTTTTGTGCATGAATAAGAAGTATGCACCGATAATATACCAACCAAATACTAAACTCCATTCGATAGGGAAGCTTAATTCAGCAGGCATACCAGGCAAGTACAATGATAAGAAGCCAATGCTGAATAATACTGCTAACCAACCAATAGTTTTTGGCCATTTCACAGCATATGGACGTTCTAAATCAGGCTCGATTTTGCGTAGTTGTAAGAATGCTAATGTTACGATTAAGTATCCTAATACAACACCAATACTACCTGCGTTTACTAACCATACTAATGCTTGACGACCCAATAACGGTGCTAAGAATGCCAATGCCGTTAAGAAGATAATTGCATTTGCTGGTGTGTCATATTTTGGATGTAACTTTGCAAACCATGCTGGTAACATTCCACGAAGTGCCATAGCATACATAATACGGCTACCGCCAATTACGAAGGCATTCCAGCTTGTTACGATACCTGCGATGCCACCGATTACTAATACTTGACCTAACAACTTACTATCAAATAAGTTAGTCATTGCATCTGCTGTTGCTAATTTTGATGATTGTAATGCTTCATGAGGCAAGCCAATTGATACACCATAAATGATTAATACATAGAAAATTAATGCAGATAAGATCGAGATAACAAGCATTTTACCAATAGATTTTGTTGCTTTAATTTCAGATGCGATTTGTGGAATAACATCAAAACCAACGAACATGAAAGGTACCATGATTAATACTTTCATCATGCCATCCATTCCGCCATTAAAATAAGGTTTCAAGTTTTCAGAATCACCGTAATAACCAGCACCAAAGATTAATAAAACACCAACTGCTACGATTGCAATAGTGAATACTGTTTGGAAAATCGTTGCTGAACGAATACCGCGGTAGTTTAATGCGCCTAAGAACAATGCGCCAACTGAACCAATTAATGCCCATGTTAAATAAATTTCAGAGCCAGCGATGTTCCATAATCTTACCTTATGTTCTAGTGGTGCAACGTAGTCAATTACTGTTGGCAATGCCACTGCTTCAAATGCGATAACCGACATATAACCAAACAATACAGACCAACCTGCTAAAAAGGATAAGGACTTTTTGTTATAAGCACGTTGTACGAATGCAACGCCACCGCCTGTTTCAGGAATAGCTGTTGCTAATTCAGCATAAGTTAAACCGATGAAGATGATGAGCAAACCACCACCTGCGAAAGCAATTGTTGCTCCCATAAATCCGGCAGTTGCAACCCAATCGCCTGATAAAATAACCCAGCCCCAGCCGAGCATAGCGCCCATAGCTAAGAATAATACATCCATGGATGATATCTTTTTATTCATAATTCCTCCTATACGTTTGTAGTCAATGGAATTAGCCATTAGGTTGCTACAAAGTGTGTGATTAGGTTTTTAGTTTTATATGAAGCTTAATCTAACTCAAATTCTATACCTGGCATGTTGCATGCAACATGAACATTTATATTTATACACGACTAAAATGAATTTGCAACAAATGAGCTACATATATTTTGCAAAGAATATGAATCTGAGAATGGAGGTTTTTTGTATTCAGCTGATCTTGAATAAGAATTTAAAGGATTAGGTAATATATTTAATGCTAAATAGCATAAAAGGAGCGTTAGCTCCTTTTATTGATGTCAAAAGATGAAATTATTTTGAGAATTTATTCACAAAAACGACCACGTTGGCGAAGCAATTCACGATTCAATTCAGGATGTTTAACAAATGCAGCACGACCATGTAGCCAGAACTCATTATTCAATACAACTAAACTACCAACTGGCAATGCTAATTCTACAACGCTCTTATCATTTTCCATTGAGCGAGATAATGCTTTGAGGAATTGTGCTTCTTCAATTGATTCAGGGTAAGCAAATTGGTCAATAAAGCAGATACAAGGGCGATTGTTTTTTAAGAAAAATAGTTTGCGATGAACGATTTCTTGAACATTTTTACTTGGAGGCGCAATGTATTGATATTTATGTTGTCCCAATGGATTATTAACAAATTGATCCAATTCAGCCCAATCATCCAAGTGTAGCAAACGGCTTTCACCACCTTTTGCATTTTCTTCAACCATTTTCATCATCAGCAACCAATCAGTTGCTTCGCTGACGAATGTGCCATCTGTGTGCATTGTGAACAAACGGTAAGCTTGTCTTAAATAAGAGTCACTTGTATCAGTATCTTTCACAACAAAGCGAGCATAGTATTTGCCAGTCATTGAGTCAAAGTTAGAAATACCCACTAAATGTGCGATTGCTGTAGAGAAGATTACGAATTCATTTGTATCTTTAGAAACACCTTCTAAACCAATTGTAAAGCCGCCAGTTTCACGATCATTCACAATATCACGTAGAATTTCACCTAAATTATGCCCTGCAATTTCTGCTAAGTGAGCAGCAATCACTTGGCGCTCATAAGGCGTATATTCTAGATGTTGTACATTAATGCTTTCTTCGCGCATTTTTTCTAAGAATTTTGAAATCACATTGTTAGACAATGTAATGTTATGAATACGTTTTGTTTGCGGGTTTAAAGCAATCGTAAAATTATCATTTTGTTGAATAAATTTAGACATATTGTCCTCCAAAGTGGTTATTTTTTAGTATTTGTGTAGCAATTTTGCAAAAAAAAACCAGCAATACAATCGCGTACTTTAATAAAGTGGCAATGTATTACTGGCTTTACCATTCTCTATCGTCATCATTTAGGATGATCTCAAATGGCTTTGCAGTATGTTCGTTCTAACTTTAATAAGAAAGGGGAGCAATCGGGTAAGGTGATTGAAGGCTTTCTCTAAAAATCAAGTTAACTAGAATGTAGCATGCAACTAAATTAATGTCTAATCTTTTTTTATAGTTTATGAGAAGAATGATATTGGTGTTCTAAATCTTTCAGCGCCGCGATTAAAGCGCTGGTTGCTTTGCCTTTATAGCAATTTTGAATGTGCTGAATTAATGGTTCAATACCATCGTTTAAACTATAGCCACGCAATAATTCACGAATGAAATTTTTGCCTAAATCTGTAATCAAAGTGCAGTCTGCTGCTAAAATTACGCCATATTTTGCTTCAATTTCAGCGGTAATCGTCATGGATTCAAACATATGTTTAGCTGCCATTCCTTGTGGTAATCGAGCATAACCTGCAACAAACAGGGTTTTTGCACTTCTCATTGAAACCTTCTCCTTATGAAAGTCATCATCATTATTGTGATTGTCTTATCAAACGGGATTCACCCACAATTGTCAATTGGGTAGCAAAGAATATTTATTAGTCATCATAAATAGTAAAAAGCCTGAATCATTGATTCAGGCTTTTTTGTCTCAGCAATTTAACTAGCTAATCTGTTCCAAAATGCTTGGATCTTTGATTTTCTGATCAGCTGATAGCAAGATAATCTTAGAAATGATCTCTGCTGTTCTTGGATCTTCATCCGCAAATGGTAAAAAGATTTTGCCACGATGTTGGCTTTGAATCGCTAGGATATTAATTGCACCTTTGCCAATTTGCTGAATGCCTGCACTACCTAAATGCACAGTATATTCGCCGAGCGAACCTTTGATGAATGTAACGTTGCCATCCACTTTCACATTATCCAACTTCAATAATGGTAACAATTCACGAACAATTGCAGCACGCATTTCAACTGTAGAATGGCTTGCTTCAGGATCAACACCACCAACATGTGCAACGCTCACAACCAAATCAATATCTCGCATCACTTCAGAGAAAATGATTGGTGGCACTTTTGTGAGTTCTAATCTTTCACCTGTTTTGCGATCATAGAATTGAATGGTTTCTACAGTTGGTGCTTCGACATCAGCAGGGGAGAACCAATCAGCGGCTGCATATAAAACAGCGATGATGTTTTCACGATAATAAACGCGCTGTAAACCATGGCGTTCATCCACGCTCCAACCACGAGATTTTAGCAGTGCTAATGTTTTTTGTGGTTGAATTTGATGGCCTGTATAACGTTCTGAAGCTGTTTTGCCATCTTTTTCATCGGCATTAAGCAAATACAGTTCGCGGAAGATTTGTTTGAATGGCTGAGTCAACTGATTTTCAAATGCATGACGTTGGTAATTCAACCACTCTTTCGCATGATACAAATGATAAGAATGCGCAATACGCAATTGAACTTTATTATCGAGCTTCAGTGCATCTGCAAATGTCACAATGTTATAGCTATCTGTCACAAACAATAATTTTGCCAACAATGGCGAAATGACAGGATGTGCTTGTAATAATGTGAGCTCTTCTACTGTGAATTGATCAGAGCGCGTCATTGTTAATTCTAATGAAGCTTTTGCACGGCGATATTGCTCTTTCAAATCCGCAACCAAAGCTTTGTATTCCACAACCATATCATTCTTACGAAGTTTTGCTGGAATTGCTGATAATTCTTTGCCATCTTTTTGGCAGATTAAAGATGCAATGCCTTCTTCATCAATTTGAATGAAGAGTTCAACAGTTTCCAATGTTTTTGGTGCAAAGTATTCTGTTAAACCTTGGATTTTTAACGTTTCCATCTGCCAGCCGAAACGCAAAGTATCTTGATAACCTGCATTACGTGCTAAGTTTTCCAATGCAATTTCTGTCGCTTTTGCTTCACTTGCACGGCGTTGTGCACCAAATTTTTTGCTCGCTTTTAAGAATGCTTGTAAGAAATCATAGCGTTTCAAAGCTTCTTCTTGAGATTTTTTGCCCAATGGAATCAATGAGTAACTCAAGAGTTTATCTTTACTACGCTTATCATTGATCTCTTTTTCAAATGCTTTAGTTGCTTTTAATTGCCCTAAACTTGCATCTGCAAAGAGTTGTGCACGGCGATGGTTTGCGCCACTTGTGATATATTTCGCGCAATCATAGAGTAATTCAAAGCGCTCTTTGCCCAAGGTTTTATAAGCATCATTGAACCAATCCACATCGAAAGCACCATCATTGAATGATTCTTTGGAGATTGGTGAATAACGCGTAATGACTGCCATTTTTTCATCAGAAATGGACTCATTCACATGAGCATGGAAGTACCAAGCAGCACTTTCTAAACCTTTCCAATTCAGTAGTTTGGCAACGATTGGCAACCATGATGGTGAATATAAAGCAGCTTCCAATAAACGTTGATCATCAATGCGACCATTGACAGCAGATTTTAAGGCTTCTGCCGTATCTGTTTCACGTGGAACAGATACGCGCAATAAGCTCGATAGCACATCTTTCTTGCCTGAATTATATGAACTGATCCAGCCACGCGTTAATGTATCTTTGCCCAAGCCCAAAAGGATATTCACAAAGTTTTCAATGCCTTCATGTTGGCGAATATCTGTCGCTAAGCTTGAAACGGGAGTTGGTAGATCACCACGCTTCACTTCAATGTTAATCACATGTTGCGCCAAGTTTTTAGCAAATTCTGTCAAGAAAGGATATTTCTTTGCAGTATCTTTTGCATAGCGGTAGCGCTTGTTAGCAGGTGCTGTAAAATCACCAAAATCTCTACCCGAGCCAATACAGAAAGTACGGTAAATCGCGCTCTCTTTAAAAATGCCTAACGAATAAGCTCGGGCGACAGCATCAATAGGTAGATTGATGTAGAACATATCCTTCATATCAGCCAAATACATATCGAGTGCAACATATTCAGTGAAATCTTCATCTGTGATGGCTTGATTGCTCAATTGTTGTAATAAAGATCCAAATTCATTCACGTCGGTCAATACCGTAAAATTAGGCTCTTTAGTATTCCAATCCACAGTTGGCTCTGTATAAACTTCACGTTGCCAATCGCTTGCGGGAATTTCATTCAGTAAAGTTGTCAACAAATCATGAATCATGGCAAAGCGATCTTTAGATGTATGTTGATCCCATAAACAATCAATGATGCGAAGTGCTAAATAATAATGGTCTGCATTGTTTAATGTTTGCTGAAGATTTTGCACAGATTCCGACATGCGGAAATAATGGTTAACATATTCAAGTACCCAAGGCTCATAGCGAGAGTAGTGATAGGATAAATAAGTTGGATTTGCAAAATTATTAAAATTAAATAACAAGTAATGCTCAAGCAATGACACTTTGTTATCAGTCATCCATGCTTTCCAAACTTCAGGCATCACAAAGTTATCAATGTCGTGATTTTCTGGTGCTTTATCATCATAATTTGGATCAGTGAACATCGGTGCATCTGCACGATAGCGAAGATAGTTTTCAGCGCCTAAAACCACATCAAAAGGATCACTGTAATGTGTTTTAGCTTTGTATTGATAATCTTTGTGCTCTGCGATTAGCTGCATCAAAGATGTTAATAATGTTTGCACACGCTCTGCTGAAATCGCATGCAATTCCGTCCATAATTTAGGATTTTGGATGGTTAAATCAGGCTTCAAATCAGGGAATTCTTTCGCATCATAAATGCCAAAACCATTATCTTTGCTGTAATCTTCTGCTTCGCCTGCTTGTAAAGTTTGGATGAGTACTTGCTCTTTTTCAGTGGATTTTGGTAATAATGTTAATAATTCAGTAATTTCTACTTCTGTGGTTGCTTGATCTTTCTTTAGCGACAATAAAATATCTAAACCTGCTAAACGGCGATTTTCCACTTTGTCCGATAATAGTGATTTTAATAAATCTGTGCGTTGTATTGCTTCAGTTTTTAAAATGATTTCAATGATATTTTTGCGAATCTCTGGCGTTTTTAGAGACAATAAATCCATCAATAATGCATATTCAGCATCGGATAATGTTAAATCTTTAATGTGTTCCAAAGCATTGATGCGCACTTGCATGCTGCGATCTTTCAATGCTGCAAATAAAAATGCACGTTGTTTTGTATCTGGAAAATCAGTCAATAAATAACGAACCAAAGCACCGCGATCATCACCAGAACCTAATTTTGCATGTTCCATCAAAGATTGAATTTTCTTTGCATCACAATCATAAGCTATGATGATGAGCATTTTTTTATAAATATCTTCAGATTTAACGCTGTAACCACACCAATCAAATGGTGCTTGTGATAATTGATAACCATCCTTTGGCAAGGCTAATAAGGTTGTTTCTAAATGAGCAAAGTCATTATTGCGCGTTATTGGATCTTTGAGATAATTCAACGAGCGAACTTGTTCAAAGAATCGTTCTTTATCGTAATAACCATAATAATGGCCAGGCTGATAAATGCCGTGAATGATGGGCAATAGCTTTGGATCTTCGCTATTTAATAGTGTTGCGGATGTGGATAATTTCAATGTTTCATTATCCAATTGGCTCAAGAAATAGAGTGCCACTTGCTTTTGGTAAGTTTCACCATTGGAACATAGTTGCTGAACGAGTGGTAAAACATCTGTCATTTCATTTGTTGCAATTGCCCAAAGGGAAACAAATAGTTCCAATGCATCATCACGTGCCAATGCTGTATCACGAGCGGCTTCATCATTGAGGTATTCATGGGCTAATTTGCCGAGTTTTTCGATGATGCATTTATTATCAGCAGCAATTTCTAGGCCCATCCAAACAGCCACAGCGCGCACGGCAGAAGAGAAACGCAATAGATTGTGTTCCAATACCGTACTCAACATGCGTTTAAAGAATGTTAAATTGCCTGTATCGCTGTTTTCTAAAATGGATTGGCGCAAGCCTTCTTGTAATTTAGCTGCCAATAATAGATCAATGAGCAGTTGATGCAATGATTCATCATGACAGCGGGAAATTGCAATGATTGCCGGATATTTTAAGATTTGTGTGTTGTTATCACTTAAACAAAGATCACGCAAAAATTGAATGATACTTTCATTCTTTTGATCAATTGCATAAGCAATTAAGCTCGCATAAAGATAAGAGTCAATGTGCTCTTTAGGGCGAAGATTATAGTCAGGTTGGAACTCTTTTTGCATGTGATCCAATAGATCAAAATTCTGCCAATCAAATACAAGCATTTCAGCAACATCTAGGAAATTATCAATATGAGTTTCGATATTTGTTGTGCGGAATGAACGACGATAATATGAACGTGATGGCGTATATAACACTGATCGCTCAACAATTTTAGCCATCATATTCGCAATTGTTTCACCATGAATGGCTGAAAATATGGGTTGCAATGTATCTTGATACATTGCTGATAGATCAGCATAGTTTTGTGCCAACAACCACGCTTTGGTTGCATTATGATTCTCTAAATTGCCACCATAATATTTTTTGTTATTTTCATTTTTTTGAATCAAATAATCTGCCAATCTTTTTGGATTGCCAGTGAATTGAGCCAATTGCTCGTAGATATTTTCTTGCGTCATAGAATTACTCTCTGATGGGAATTTAGAATCGTCTGCCTGCGAGGAATGTTAACCGAATGAATGTCACGGTTGCGTCATTGGGTAAGGAAAAAGGTTGATCAAGCGTTGCCTCATCATCATTGATGAATACGCGATATAAGCCATCTTCTAAAGCTTGTAATGCATTATCAATGGCGGGTTGTAGAGCTTGTTCTGTATCGTTTTTACGATCATCGAAGCCAATTTTGCCAACATATTCACCATCTAAATAGGCTTCAGTTGTGATATAAGGTATCAAAGGTGCATCAATCGCTTTTTGATTGTATGCTGCAACTTCATTGGTCACGATCATGGCGATGAAATCTTGCAATGATTCGGGCGTTTTAGGTAGATGATAAGCATGTTTTTCTAAGATTGCTTTGCGTTTACCTGCCGCTTTGATTTGTAAGTGAATTTTCATAAAGGCATTCAAATTAAAGGTATTCTGCGAAGAATAGCACAGAATATTGCACAGTTGTGTCCTAGAGAATATATCGAAAAATATTTTAAATTCTGCTTTCTTGCCATAGGCAAGAAAGCTTCTAGACAAATGTTTCATAAATCTTGAAAGCTTGTGAATATATAACGAAGCGATACGTTAAAAATAACTATATTGAGATATGATTGATCATCATGAATACAGAGCCGTATAATGGGCAACAATTTTGAGGAGGCTGTATGTTAAAAAAAGTGAGTTTATTGAGTGCATTAGCAACTGTAATGTTTGCGCCAACATTCGCCAATGAAACATTTTTGGTGAATTATTTTAATGATCTATCCACGATTGACGCGGATTTTGAGCAAACAGTTGTCCAACAGAAAAAGAAAGAAGTCTCATCAGGTGAATTAAAAATTCGTAAGAAAACTGCTAAAAATTCAACAGCAGGTTTCTACTTTGATTACACAATGCCATTTGAACAAAAGCTCATCAGCGATGGTAAAAAGTTGTGGCATTACGATGTGGATTTAGAACAAGTTGTCATTAAAAATCTTGCCAATTTTGAGCAAGATTCACCAATGTTCATGATCTTCAATAATCAATCATTGAATGCACAGTTTGAAATTAAAACGATTAAAAATGAATCCAAATATCGCTTAACACCGAAGAGAAAAGGTGATGTGACTTACATTGAGATTGAGTTCAACAAAGGCAATATTTCAAAAGTATCTGCAAAACAGGTGAATGGCTCGTTGGATTTGAAATTATCGAATGTGGATGTGAATCCAAACATTAATAACAGCGTATTCACATTAAAAGTACCGAAAGGCGTTGATGTCATTGATGAAACAAAATAGTTTATTTGGTGGCAATGACCAAGATTTTGCACCATTAGCGGATCGTATTCGCCCGAATAAAATCAGCGATGTGGTTGGTCAATCTCATTTGTTGGGTGAAAATAAGCCATTAACAATGGCATTTTCAGCGCAAAAACCACATTCTATGATCTTTTGGGGCCCACCGGGTGTTGGTAAAACAACATTGGCGCGTTTATTGGCAGAAGTTTATGATTGCGCTTATATCGCATTATCTGCGGTATTTTCGGGCGTGAAAGAGATTCGTGAAGCCATTGAAGAAGCTAAAAACTATCAGTTACAAGGTCGGCAAACGATTCTATTCATCGATGAAATTCACCGTTTCAATAAAAGCCAACAAGATGCATTATTGCCTTATATTGAATCAGGTTTAGTGGTTTTTGTGGGCGCAACGACAGAAAATCCATCCTTTGAAATCAATCGTGCATTGTTATCTCGTGCAACGGTTTATCAGTTAAAGCCTATTGATTCGGCAGATTTAGCTGAATTAGCGCAAAAAGTGATGGCAGAGCATTACGCGGATATTGCGATTGAAAGCAATGCTGTAAATCATTTGGTGGAATATGCGGATGGCGATGCTCGTCGTTTATTGAATCGCTTAGAGCAAGTTTTGAATATTGCCGTTGCACAAAATATTACAAATGTAACTACGGAGTTTTTAACAGAAGTATTAACAGCGCAACCCAAAGCTATGGATAAAGGCGGCGATCAATTTTATGATTTGATCTCTGCATTGCATAAATCCGTGCGCGGTTCTGATCCTGATGCAGCTTTATATTGGTTCTTTAGAATGCTCGAAGGTGGTGTTGATCCTCGTTATTTAGCGCGCAGAATTGTGCGCATTGCGTGGGAAGATATTGCGTTGGCTGATCCTCGTGCAATGCAAATTGCTAATGATGCAGCCACAACGTATGAGCGTTTAGGTTCGCCAGAAGGTGAATTGGCCTTGGGTACAGCATTGGTTTATTTGGCATGTGCGGCGAAATCAAATGCTGCATACAATGCATTCAATATGGCGCGATCTTACGTGAAGCAAAATCGTTCGTATGAAGTGCCATTGCATTTGCGTAATGCACCGACAAAATTGATGGCTGATATGGATTATGGCAAGGAATATCGCTATGCCCATAATGAACCTTATGCTTATGCGGCAGGCGAGAAATATTTCCCTGATGAAATCCAAGAGCAAACTTGGTATGAACCAACTGATCGTGGCTTAGAGCGCAAAATCCAAGAGAAATTGGCATTTTTGGCGGAGCTGGATAAAGGTGCGAGAAAATAATTTAGATTTTGTGATACAGGATGATAAAAGATTTGATATTAATCGGTTGATCCCGAAGAATCTTTTTTTTACAAAAAATAAATTATCCCGTGGCCGCTGTGGATTATTGTTGTTTTATAATGGTTTTGTTATAAGCATGATGCTTATGATGGCGGCCATTATTTTTAATTTTTATCTGATTAAATATGCTCATTTATACATTACTTCCGGTGCAAGCCAGACTTGGGAAGTAACAGTCTATATTTTAATGATTGTTATATCAGTAATAATAATGATATTGCTAGCAGTAGGGATTGCTTTGTTGGTGGATGATCGGCTGATGGACTTAAATATTGCAAGAAATTGGCGATTATTAGGATTATTTTTACCGCCTGTGATGGTTGTTTTGTTAATTTTGGCATTGTGTATTCCAAGTAAAAATTGTGATAACTCTTATGGTAAACCTGCTCTGCAAGGATATTCCATTGGATTGATTATTACTTTGATTTTTGTTGGTACTACAGTATATCGATTTTGGATGATTTAAATAGATCATAAGGATTATATCCATGAAAAAATTAGGCTTAATAGGTTTGATCAGTTGCTTATTAACTTCTATGGGCTTTGCAGATAATAAAGATCAATTCATGCTGGCGAATCATCGCATTATGGATGTGATGAAAAGCGATCTAAATGGGGATGGTTTGGATGATCTTGTGCTATTAGTGAAAGATACAAGCTCGGCAGGATTTCAACGAGATCAATGGGATAATGATATTGTTGATAAGAATCGCAGAGGCTTAGCTATTTTCTTAAATACGGAAAGTGGCTATCAAAAAATTCTAGAAAATAGATTTATTTTTGCTTCGGAAAATGAAGATGGCGGTGTTTATTTTCCACCTGAATTGTCGATTGGTTTGAAGAAAAATATATTAAATATTCATTATGATCATGGCCGTTATGGTTCTTGGACTTATACATTTAGATATGATCAAAAAGGCGATTTTGATTTGATTGGTTATGATAATGCAAGTAATTATGGACCAATTGCCTTGAAAATTACGAGCATTAACTTCCTAACAGGTAAAAAGAAAATATTAACGAATCCTGATGAAAATAATGAAGATTGGGATATTAAAAATTTTAAAGAAACTTGGGAAAATCTACCGAAATCAAAAATTATAAAATTGAGTGAAATTAAAGATATTGATGAGTTGGGTATTATCTAGAAATGCTATATTTTTGATATTAAATGTTTTTTATTAATCTACTTGTAGACTTGCATGAAATTAGCTATGCTTCTCAGCCAAGGTTGCCTACCGTACTTACGCATGAGTAGAAAAGGGTTTGAGATTTAGAAGCTTCATTTCTTCAGCAAATATTACAATTTAATTTTCTTTTAAAGTATCAACTCGTTTGGTTCTTGGTATTTAAACATGCGTTGCTAATAGTCTTAATGACACCATGAATCTTTTTGATTAAGGATTTTAGAGTTGAAAGTATAGGAAATTATGTCTATTAAAGAATTTGCATTTCAATTATCTAAAAAAATTCAAGAACAATACTCTGTAAAAGTTGCTCGTTCGCATATTTACGAACTTATTGCCGTAAGCCAAGGCTATAAAACTTATAATGCTTTTGTTGCACAAAACCTACTATTGCAAGCTAGCTATAATAAATTGGAAAAAACTGATCAGCATAAATATATTGATGCGTTGACTCTAGAAATTCTGAGAAATCCTCCTATTGAAGACTATTTAGAAGAGAATGAAGATGATCTTTATTGGGATGTTTATGATGGTCAAATATGTCTAGAGAAAATTAACAAAATTATTATGAATTTGTATAAGCTTTTGAAGATAGATGCTTCAGAAAATATATATTTATCAATTGCTAAAACAATTTATCAAGAAATATTATGGCTAAATATTAATGTTATTAATTTTAGAGCTGCTAGGGAAAAAGTGAGTAATATTAATTTTGAGGATGGGAAATTAAATACTAGCATAGAAGAATGGGATGATCTCGAGTATGAATGGGAAGGCATAGAAGATGATTTTGAGCAGTTAGATTTTTTACAAATAGAAAGCTATATAGAACAAATTTTATATTATGCCAAAGAACGTAAAAATCCTGATGCCTATGCATTATTAGGAGGATACTACCGTTATTTAGCTAATCAAATAGCACCTTGTGGGCGTGAAGGTTCAACCTTTGGTAGTTATTGGGATAATGATAAGCAGAAGCGTATTTATCCAGAAGAATATAAAAAAAATAAAAATAAGTATAACGAGTATATAAAGCAAGCTGAAAATTTTGAGTTTAATATTAAGAATTGTCCTTTAAATCTTCAGGAGATTGATTTTTATACTGATGATGAAACGATTTATAAACAGGTCTTATATTTATGTCATCAGGGCGATCTGGCTGCAATTCAATATTTTTTATACGAAGGTTTGTTTAAGAATCATGGAGAGGCATGGTTATATATTTATTTAGCACAAATGTGTGGGATTGATTTCACTCAACATGATCTTCGTGCTTATAATGCTGACACAGGTGAAGATTATGATGACTATGGACCAATGGCAATTGGAGGCCGAGAAGCAATTCAATATGTTATGGATCTATCTGAATTAGATATCAAACAATCGAATTTAGCTAGAGCAAAGGCTTTGGAGCTATTTGAGCAACTTGCGGATAAACCATAATAAATACGTATTATCAAATATATATTTACTTTATAAGAACCATAAAATCTTATGGTTCTTATTTATTAAAAAATAATTTGTCTGATGTATCTATTGCAGAGCCTGTTTAAATTGACTATAACAATACTATTTGCACACATAAATTAGTATCAATAGGGATCGGAAATGGAAGATTTAAACGCGCTTTTCGCCAGCAGAGTTGTTGGTGCACAGAGTTCAATTGTTCGTGAATTATTAGCATTCAGTAAAATGCCTCATATTATTTCGTTGGCAGGTGGGATTCCTGCAGCAGATATGTTTGATCTAGAAGGCATTGAAGCTGCAACACTTGAAGCGATGAAAATGGGTGTTTCAGCATATCAATACAGCGTCACAGATGGTGAGCCTGAACTGCGTGAAAGAATTACACATTTGATTGCAGAGCGCGGAATTGAAGCAGATAAAGATCATGTGATTGTGACAAGTGGATCGCAACAAGGTTTGGACTTAGTTGCGCGCACCTTCATTGATGTTGACGATGTTGTTTTGGTCGAACAACCAACATATTTGGCAGCAATTCAAGTATTTCGTATGGCAGGTGCGGAAGTTGTTTCTGTGAAGGGCTCTACTGAGGGATTGAATTTAGATGATTTAGAAGCACAGCTGAAAGTATTAAAAACACAGAATAAACGTGTTAAGGCACTGTACATTGTACCAACATTTGCAAACCCAACAGGTTCAACAATGAGCGTAGAAAATCGTACACGATTATTATCGTTGGCGGTTGAATATAATTTTGTGATTTTAGAAGATGATCCTTACGGTGAAATTCGTTTTGAAGGTGATCGTGTACCATCGATTTATGGCTTGGCAAAACGCAATGAAACAGGTGAAAATCATGTTGTGTATTTGTCTTCTTTTTCTAAGATTTTAGTGCCAGGTTTACGCTTGGGCTTTATTGTGACGAATAAAGTTATTCGTGAAAAAATTATCTTGGTGAAACAATCTGTAGATTTACATACGCCAGTATTGCCACAATTGATTGTAGAAAAATACTTAGCAAGTGGCCGTTTAAAAGATCGTATTCCAGCAATTTCTTATACTTATGGACAACGTTGTGATTCATTGATGATAGCATTGGATGAATATGTTGGCGAAGATTTGGAATATCAAAAGCCAATCGGCGGCATGTTTTTATGGGCACGCTTGAAAAATGGCATGAGCGCAACTAAATTGCTGAATTATGGTAAAGATGCAGGTGTTGTATTTGTACCGGGTGCAGCATTCTATGCTGAAGGTGCGGACGATTCAACATTGCGTTTATCATTTGCCACAGTGAATCCTGCGGGAACAGTGGAAGCGGCCAAACGTTTAGCAATCGCAATTCAGAAGTACAAAGAAGATCATTAATAAAATTTATCTTGTCGAAACCTGCTTTTTAGCAGGTTTTTTTGATTCAGGTTATGAAAATATGAGCTTTTTAACAAACAATATGTAAAACCATATAAATTCCATTTCCGAAAATTAAGATAAAAAATCTTAATGATCCGAGAGAATGTTTCTCAACTAGAGCAAAGGAAAATGGGGATGAAGTATAAAGGTTTTACGTTGATCGAATTAATGATCGTGGTTGCGATTATTGGCATACTTTCAATGTTCGCATTGCCAGCCTACCAAAATTATACAAAACGTACTTACATTTCTGAAGGACTTGCATTGGCAGGTATTGCGAAATTAGCAATTGTTGAAACGGTTGCAGCTACAGGTGAATGGCCTTTATCTAATCAAGCAGCAGGATTACCGCCTGCTGAAGAAATTAAGGGGCAATCTGTTGATGCAATGAGCATTGTCAGTATGGATAGATTAAGTGGTACAAAGATCTCTTCCATTGTGATTCGTTATAATCAAAAAGTGATTGATAATTTAGTGGTTTCTAAAGGTTTTCAAGATTTTAAGAATGCTGTTGTGATTGAACCTGATTTAATTGGAGATGCTGCACAATATGGTTCATATCAATGGAAATGTGTGATCTACGATAAAGAAAGTATCCACGTACAATGGTTACCAAGCACTTGCCGAGCTGAAGTAAAATCGGCTTAATTTTATAAGCATTATTACACTTGTCATTGCAATAATAATTTTCCTTGATTATACTTTTGCCTTCACTAGAGGTGCTGTTATAAACAGCTGAGATTGAAGTTAAACTTCGGGACTCTTATGACCTGATCTAGTTAATACTAGCGGAGGCAAGTGTTCATTTCGCTCATCTCCGCAATGGAGAATTATGTTTCAAATACATGCAGTGACGAATGATCAATCATCAGAATCCATCGAATCTTTAAG
>JASLHB010000118.1 GCA_030149965.1 Wohlfahrtiimonas sp.
TCCAGCGGGCCCAGCCCTCTTCGATCCGAGTGTGTCGCTCCGAACCATCGGTTAAACCAGCAGCATCGCCATTACCCCAAGTCCCCGAGCTGACCCAAGCCAAGCCTGCACTCAACTCAGAATCAGCAAAGAAGCCATCGATGGAATCTGTTTGCGCGGTATTTGAGAAAGGTTCATACATCTTGTCCTTAAAAATATAAAACTACTGTTCAATCCAATATGGAATGAATTAATGCGTAAAGCTCGCTTGCATTTATAACACATTTACTACTAATCTAGCCGACTGCATGATCTAGATCAAAGATTAGGTTATGTTAATCAAAAATGCTGGACATTAGTTGTATCAGTATTTTACCGATGTCGTCAATCTTTGTATCGATATTTTCATCGGTAAAAATAAGAATGTTTTTAGGAGGAATGTAGTGAAATTGTTGTGGAATTGGTACATGAGCAAATCTTTTATGCTCAAAATTACGGTAGGTTTTATTCTTGGATTGATTTTTGGTGTAGTATTTGGCCCACAAAATGCAATTTTCTCCCCATTGGGCGTTATTTTTATGAATTTATTGAAAATGATTGTGATTCCACTCATTTTCCTATCATTGATTGTCGCTGTGAATCATTCAAGCCCGTCAGAATTAGGACGCATTGGTGTTAAAGTATTTCCCATTTATATTGTCACAACGGCTTTATCTGTTGTGATCGGCATTGTAGTTGCGAAATTGATGAATCCTGGTGCGGGCGTAAAGTTACAAGAGGGCATTTCTGTGACTGTGCCTGATCGCCCAAGCTTCGTGGATACCATTGTGAATATGGTACCAACGAATATTGTGAAAACGTTTGCTGATGGCAATATTTTAGCGATCGTGTTTGTTGCAATCATCATTGGTATATCTATGTTGTATATGCGCCATTCTGAAAACAGCGTTCATAAAGATATGGGTGAAACGCTCATGAAATTTGTGGAAGCTGCGAATGAAGTGACGTTAAGAATCTTGAGCGGTATTTTGCAATATGCACCAATTGGTGTGTTTGGTATCACAGCAGCAACAATTGGTGCACAAGGCCTAGATACTGTGATTGCTTTAGGTAAATTTATTTTAACGTCATACATCGGTGTTGGCTTGTTGTTGGTTGTGTTCTACCCAATCATTTTGAAATTGTGGGGCTGTAAGGTTATTCAGTTCTACCGTGACATTAAAGAATGCATGCTGACATCATTTGTGACAGCAAGTAGCTTAGGTACATTGCCAATTTCAATTCGTGCAGCGAAAAAAGCAGGCATTGATGAAAGCATTGCGAATTTAACATTGCCGATTGGTGCAACTGTGAATATGAATGGTACAGCATTGCGTTTGGGTGTTGCTGTGATCTTTGCATCAGAAATTATGGGCATTGATTTAAGTATCGTAGAGCTTGTGTCGATTATTTTGATTGGCACATTAACAGCCGTTGGTACAGCAGGCGTTCCTGGTACTGGTTTGATCGCGATGTCTGCAGTATTTGCACAAGCAGGTTTGCCAATTGAGATCGTTGCATTAACAGCAGGGATTAATATTTTAGTTGATATGGTCTTTACATTGGGCAACGTGACGGGAGATTTAGTGGCAGCAAAAATGGTAGATTTATCAGAGAAGCGTGCAGCCTTGAAAAAATCTATTTCTGTTGAACCAGCTTGACATCTTTTTTTTAAAGATTATGATCGATTCATTACCTAAATTATTTTAACTAATCAAAATGAACCAATTTTTTGCGAATTATTATTACTACTATTATCTCCACAAGCGGGAGATATAGTTGTTCGTGAATGAAAAAGTTCACCCTATATCACATGAAAGCCCGCTGAATCAGCGGGCTTTTTTCATATCCAAAGGAAGAGAAATGGCTTTGTTAACAGAGTTGAAAAAATTACAATCAAAAGAATCGATCATCAGTGGTATTACAAGTCATGCAGATTTAATGGCAGCTTGTGATGCTGGCGCAACTTATGCAGGTTTTATTTTTGTATTGACATCGCCTTATGGCATTGCGATTGAGGATGCGAAAGAGATTGCGAAAGATTCACCTTTAAAACACATTGGTATTTTCCAAAATTCAGATTTAGCAGATATTTTATATGTGGTGAATGAAATTAAACTGGATGCAATTTTATTGAATGGTTGGGAAACTCAAGATTTTATTACTCAATTACGTGAAAAATTATCTAAATCTATCAAAATTATTAAGATTGCGCACTTGAAAGATGATGCGCCGAAAATGAATTACCAACATGTGGATTTCTACTTATTGGGCGGTCATGTTGGGGAGATTTTGGAGCCAAATTGGACATTACTCAAAAATATAGATTTGAGTAATGTATTTTTATCAGGCAACTGGAAGGATAGTGCATTGCTACCTAATATTGAATCTCGCCCATTGGGTTTTGAGTTGAATTTTAAGATGTAAGTTGTAAAAAAGCATTGGTGCCATTAGAGTGAATATCAATGGGGAATACTTCGATGGGCGATTGAAAGATTGGCCCATCAATCACCAAAGTATGAAATTCGCCAGCTTCACCGCAAGGATCAATGCCACGATCTTCTAAATTTTGAATCATATCCAAAGTAAGTATTTTACCTAAATCTTCCATTGTCATGCCTTTCGTGAGGTTCACAGCAACAATTATCGCTTTAAATCCATGATTCACAAATTCCTCGACAATTTCTCTGCGTGGGCGATTCCATAATGGCATGTATAAATTTAAATCTACTTTTTGCACGATTTGTTCATGCCACGAAGCATGCTCAGGCACGTCGATATCGCCTGTCACTAAAAGTTCAGCACCTTTGAGTTTGGCGCTTTCTAAAAGCTGTAGATAATTCACTTCGTAATCATCCCAGCTAGATTGTGCACTGAGAATAGGGAAGCCCAAGGAATCTGCTTGTTTCTGTGAGATGGACATCGGTACGCCGTGAGAACGAGAATGATCACCTTTATCAGATAACATCATGATTAAGCCAACGCATTTTCCCAATTGCAAAGCATGATAGAGCGCTAAAGTGCTGTCTTTACCACCACTGAAAGATAGGATGAATTTAGAATTGGAGTTATTTGGCCATTGATTGAGCATGGGAATCCTTTGGAGGTAAATTGAAAATAGCTAGATATAAATATCTCAATAGTCATTTTGTTGTGAATGTAATTGTTGATTTCTCTCCTTTTTTTTCATAAGTTTGTAATCTATTGATATAGCTTTTATTTTTTAAGGCAAGAGTCAAGTTATCATTTGTATCATTATAGTCTAATCTATGATGCTTGGGCGTAGACAATAAGTGGTATGGCGATTTAAGTGTATCTAAACATTCTGTTATTTCTGTATGTGCGAGATGAGGAATTTCAGCAATTAGTAGATTTAATTTTTCTTCAATGGATATTGAAGCTTGGTTTAAGAAAGCTTTAATATATTCTATAGGTAATGCTTTATCGTTTTCATTAAAGATTTTATTGATATAAGGTTTTTTATCAGATTTTTGATAAAAATTAATGCCAAGGTTTTTAACAATCTCATATTTTTGCGTTGTATCTAATTTTTCTGATATTAATAGTAATTCATATTTTGTTGGCTCTAAGACGATATCTATGCCCAGTTTTGTATAATATTGGTTTAGATTTATGTTTATAAACTGATCTAACAGCGTTGGATGATATTGTCGGATAGAGATTATATTGTCATTATTGAATACTAATACATTAAAGTTTATCAATAGTTGCACCTTGCTTATATTGAGGTTAGATACATCTAATGAATGATAATTATGTTTTATCTCCTGAATAATCTTTGTATATATTTGATCATTTAGGGCATTAGCTTCTAATATTGAATGTATAAAGAGTGAACTTGAATTATCAGTGATGGTTGGTAATTCTAATGAGTGTAAGGTTGTTGTATTGTCTTCATCATTTAGATACTTAGTTATCGTATCATTTAATGTATATTCATTGAATGCATAATATTTTATTATTGAATCCCAATTAGCCATAATTTTATTGTGTTCAAAAATTGATTTCCATAGAGTTTGTTCAGTAATATCTGAAATATTGTCAATTTTTGTTTGATTATGTTTAAGTAACCATAGCTTATTCTGAATATCTAGATCAGAATTATTGAGTAAATCTATAAAGTAAGGTTCTTCCTCTTGAATAGACTTTTCTAATTTTATGATCTTATCAAAAAAATTATCAATTGAATTAGCTATTTGTTCTTTTAAATACAGTGGGGCAACCTTTTGGGCTGTTGTATATGGTTTGATTTTGAAGTTAGATTTTATGTTTTCATTATCAGCATTATCAGCATTATCAGCATTATCAGCATT
>JASLHB010000041.1 GCA_030149965.1 Wohlfahrtiimonas sp.
CTCAGTGATATTCCAATTGTGCCCACAGATCGTGGTGGACAAGTCACCTATCATGGCCCAAAACAATTAGTTTTTTATCCATTATTGGACATCAAAAGACATCGTTTATCACCGCGCCCATTAGTATCACTATTAGAAAAAACGACCATAAAAGTTTTGGCAGACTTTGATATCCAAAGTTATGCTAAACCAGATGCACCTGGTATTTATGTGCAACATGAAGGCGAAGCAAAAAAAATATCGTCATTAGGTTTAAGAATCAGAAAAGGCTGTTGCTATCATGGCTTATCATTGAATATAGATATGGATTTAACGCCATTTTCTTATATTAATCCTTGTGGCTATCAAGGATTGAAAATGATCAATGTTAGCGATTTAAACAAAAATTTTGACATTAACATGCTAAAATCCAAGTTTATTGAGTACTTTATCATTAGTTTCAATGAACTTGTTGAACAATCACCAAGGAGAACATATGCAAGCGAATAAACCTGTACAAGGTGAAAAACTCAGAGGCGCTGATAAAGTTGCTCGTATCCCAGTTAAAATTGAGCCAACAACGCCTGAAACACGTTTGAAGAAACCAACGTGGATTCGCGCAACTTATTCAGGTGGCAAACGTGTTACCGAATTAAAAGAAATTCTCCGTGGCGCAAAACTATCAACGGTTTGTGAAGAAGCTGCATGCCCTAACTTAGGTGAATGTTTTGGCAAAGGTACTGCCACATTTATGATCATGGGTGCAATTTGTACTCGCCGTTGCCCTTTTTGTGATGTTGGACATGGCCGCCCTAATCCCTTAGATGCAGAAGAGCCAAAGAATCTAGCCGAAACAGTTTCTGCAATGAGTTTACGTTATGTTGTTATCACATCTGTAGATCGTGATGATCTTCGTGACGGTGGTGCACAGCATTTCTCAGATTGTATTACTGAATCACGAGCAATGAATCCTAATCTTAAAATTGAGATTCTGACACCAGATTTCCGTGGCAGAATGGATATTGCGATCCCAATCATTGCACAAAATCCGCCAGATGTTTTCAATCACAATATGGAAACAGCACCTCGTTTATATAAAGCGGCGCGCCCTGGCGCAGACTATCAATATTCATTAGATTTATTGAAAAACTTCAAAGCAGCGTGCCCAAATGTTCCTACCAAATCAGGTTTGATGGTTGGTTTAGGAGAAACTGATGAGGAAATTCTAGAGGTTATGCGCGATTTACGTGCTCATAACGTCGATATGCTCACCATTGGTCAGTATTTACAACCAAGCCCGCATCATTTGCCTGTATTGCGTTATGTAACACCAGAAACATTCGTAATGTATAAAGAAGAAGGTTTAAAAATGGGCTTTAAAGAAGTTGCTTCTGGCCCAATGGTTCGTTCTTCTTACCATGCAGATGTGCAAGCATCTTCACTCATCTCTTAAGATTTGAATAAATATAATGTCTAATAACGCAAAAGAAATCATTAAGCTACAGAAAATCGTGTTCATTGTGAGCACGCTTTTGTTTGCCATTAAAGTTTTTGCTTGGTGGCTCACTGGCTCTGTCGCAATCTTAACAGATGCTTTAGAAAGCATCATCAACGTTGTGGCAGGTGGTTTTACGTTATATAGCTTATATGTTTCATTTCTACCAAAAGATCAAAATCATCCTTATGGACATGGCAAAATAGAATTCATAGCCGCAGGAATTGAAGGCACTTTAATCGCTTTAGCAGGCATTTATATTTTCTACGAAGCCATCGTGCAGCTGATTGAAAATAAACATTCTGTTCAAAAATTAGGCAGCGGTATTTTCTTAGTAGGTTTGGCAGGTGCCATTAACTATGTTTTAGGATTTATTACCGTTCGCAAAGGCAAAGAACAAAAATCTTTGCCTTTGATTGCAGGCGGCAAACACTTAATGTCTGATAGCTATTCATCCATCGCTCTTATTCTAGGCTTAGGATTGGTGATGCTAACAGGCTGGCTATGGTTAGATAGCGTGATTGCCATCTGCTTTAGCTTATTTATTTCCTATACTGGTTTTCATATTATCCGTGAAGCCGTTGCAGGTATTATGGACGAAGCTGATGAAGAATTATTAAAAGAATATTTAACTATGTTGAATCAAAATCGCTCTGAAAATTGGGTAGATATTCACAATATTCGTTTCATCAAATATGGTAGTAATTTACATTTAGACTGCCATTTAACTGTTCCTTGGTTCTTCAATACTCGCGAAGCTCACAAAGAATATGAAAAACTGCGTGAAATCACAACACAGTATTTTGACAATCAAGTGGAATTATTTGTCCATATCAATGATTGCGTACCTGAATCTTGTGAAATATGTGCACGCTTTGAATGCCCGCTTAGACAGCGTAAGTTCATTAAAAAAGTAATATGGGACACTGAAAATTCCACACAAATCCCAAGACATCGGATTGAAAATGTCCATAAACAACAAAATACATCTATTTGATTCTCACATTCATTTAGACGATGTAAATTTTATTGATCATTTGCCTCGCTTATTGGCAAATGCGCGCGAACAAAATATCTATCACTGGATGATTCCTGCGACAACAGTTTCAACTTTCAACAATATTCACACAATCACTCAACAATATGATGGTTGTTATGCTGCTTATGGTTTGCATCCATACTTTATCCAAGAACATACAGATAAAGATTTAGCTGAACTCAGAACAGCCATCGCTCAATATAATCCGGTTGCCATTGGTGAATGTGGCTTAGATGCCATGATTCCTGAACCTAATATGGATCAGCAATTATATTTCTTTAAAGCACAAATTCAATTAGCTTTAGAATTTGATTTACCATTGATTATTCATGCTCGCAAAACTGTTGATCTAATACTCAAAGAGATTCGTAAATACCCATCTTTACGCGGTGTATTACATAGCTTTTCAGGCAGTTTACAACAAGCAGAAATTGCCTTGAATCATAATTTCCTATTGGGCTTTGGTGGCACAATTACTTTTGATCGAGCACAAAAATTACGCTCAATTTTACAACAATTATCACTGGATAGTTTTATCATAGAAACAGATGCACCTTTTCAAAGAGGCGCGTATCGGAATAATGGATTAAACTATCCTGTAGATTTACTCACAATTGCAAAAAGTATTGCGAGTATTCGCCAAGAACCGTTAGAATTAATTGCGCAAGCAACCTTTGCGAATACTCAAAAATTATTTAAGTTAAAGGACTTTTAAATGATTATCCCTAAACATCTAGCCGAATTATTCGGCATCGAATACCCGATCATTCAAGCTGCAATGGCTGGTGGATACGTCACTGCTGAATTAACGGCAGCAGTATCTAATTCTGGGGGTTTAGGCTCAATCGCGGCAGGTTATTTCAAACCTGAGCAACTGAAAGAACAAATTGACACTGTGAGAAGTTTTACAAGTCGCCCATTTTTAGTAAACATGTTTGTACCACAACCATTGAATATAAGTAGAGAAAAAATGGATGAATTTGTCATTAAAGCATCTGACATTAATCCTGATATTAAAATCAATGAAGCCACTAATTTATACAATGAAAATCTTTGGGAAATCAGCAGCCTTGAATCCATGATCGATGTTGTGATTGCTGAAAAAGTATCGATTGTAAGCTTTACATTTGGTGTACCTAGCGATGAAATTATCCAGCGTTTACGTGAACATAATATTTTAATCATTGGCAATGCAACTCACTTATTAGAAGCTTATGTATGGCAGGAAAAAGGTGCTGATGCATTGATCTTACAAGGCAGTGAAGCTGGCGGTCATCGCGCTACATTTATTGGTGATCCAATGAAAGTTGCTCAATCTTCTTTCACACTATTGCAACAAGGCGCGAGAGAATTAACAATGCCAATCATTTCAGCCGGTGGTTATTTTGATTCTAAGTCAATGGGTGCAGCATTCTGCTTAGGCGCATCTGCAGTATTAGTGGGCACAGCATTTTTAACAACGCATGAAGCTGATACTACAGAAGATCATCGTAAAGCTTTATTGAATAGCAATGAGCTCGATAGCCAATTCACAAAAGATTTAAGTGGCAGTTGGACACGTGCCATTCGCTCTGAAGGGCTAAAAGCGCTAGAACAAAGCGAATTACCTCATTTACCATTCCCTGCTCATAGCTTTTTCATCAAATCTTTGGTTGCTCAAAAAGAACCTGAAAAATATCGTGCATTATATGCTGGTGTGAATGCTCAGTTCTGTGAAGAAATCTCAGCATCAACATTAATGAGCCGTTGGGTAACTGAGCTACAATGCCTATAAAACACCTCAGCATTTCATCCCATGACAATACTCGCAACATTGTGTATTGTCATGATTGCCCAGATCAAGCCACTTATTCAATTTTATGGTTAAGTGGTTATTATTCTGTGATGAATAGTACCAAAGCTAATGCCATCGCTGAATGGACAAAAAATCAGTCTGTAGAAATGATCCGCTTTGATTACTCAGGTTTAGGTGAAAGTAGTGGCGAATTTGCTACAGCCAATCTTTCACAATGGTTAGAAGAAGCATTATTGATCTACAAACAAATTCAACATCGCCCTACCATTATTATTGGCTCTTCAATGGGTGCTTGGTTGGCTTTAAGATTAACAGAAGCCTTGCAGAATGATCATCAACATCCACCAGAAGCATTGTTATTATTAGCGCCTGCTGTAGATTTTACACATGAACTATTACTCAAAAGGTTACCACAAGCTTTATTAGATCAATTAGAAAATGAAGGTGTCACGGCAATCCCTTCACAATATGATGAAGAACCTTTAAAATTCTACAAACAATTCATTGAAGATGCTAATCAACACAGATTACTGAATCGCCCAAGCAATATTACAATACCAATCACTATAATCCATGGTGAAAAAGATACTGATATTCCTTTAATATTAGCCATTAAATCTGCGACACATTTTAGACATACTCAACTCATTACTGTGAATGATGGTGAGCATCGATTATCTCGTGAACACGACATCGAACTGATCATCAGCACGTTACAAAATTTAATAAAATAAAGTAAATTATTAAATTTACAGTAATTTACTTCGATATCCTATGGATTAATTTTAAAATTCGTTATACTCTTCACAGTTAATTTTATTGATCTTACGGAGGTTCTATGAACTCATATTATGGCCAAGATAACAATTTGGCTCATACGCAAGAAAGTGCACTAGCAGCGAATAAAGTCATTCGCCAAGCTTATGCATTGGTTGGCTTATCTCTTATTCCAACAGCAATTGGTGTTTGGATTGCTTCATTAATGGGTGGTGCATTAACAAATATTGCGCGCACTAGCCCATTCATTTACTTCATCGGTGTAATGGTTGTATTTTATGGTTTGATCTTCATGATCGAGAAAAATCGCCGTAACAGTGTAGGTTTAGTATTACTTTTTGTATTCACATTTGGTATGGGCTTAATGCTTCAACCTCTGTTAGCAAGCGTTAGCTCTATGAGCAACGGTATAAACTTAATCAGCACTGCCGTATTTGGTACTGCTGCAATTTTCGTTGGCTTAGCTTTGATAGGCAATAATACAAGTAAAGATTATTCTTTCTTAGGTCGCTACATTGGCATTCTGTTCTTTGTATTGATGGGCACGATCATCTTGAATTATTTCTTCTTGAAAATGCCAATGATGTCAGTTGTGATCTCTTTTGCTGTGATTGGTTTCTCTTCAATGGCAATTGTGTATCGCATTAACATGGCTGCTCGTGGTGGTGAAGATAGCTATATTTCATTAGCTCTAGATATTTATATATCTTTATATAATATCTTCACTAGCTTATTGAGAATCTTAGGTGTATTTGGTGGCGATGATTAATCATCACAAATCATAATCAGATACTAAAAAGCCAGCTAATCGCTGGCTTTTTCATGCTTGGTGCATCATAAACTTGTGATATCAATCTCATCCCAATTCACAATGGATGGAAACAACCAATCATTCTGGAAAGATCTATTAGATAGTTTCGGACTGAAGCCTGATTTTGCCCTATTCCACTCTTCCTTATGCAAACGACGTATCACAGAAATGATTAGCTCATTATCGTGCTCACTATTCAGCATCTGTTTAATAGACTGATTTTTTTCAATATATAACGTCAAAATTTTATCTAAATCAGCAATCTTGGTTTCCCTGCCATCATAGATAAAGCTTTTTTTAATGGTTTTATTAACTGCTTCATCCAATAATGATCGAGAGAAAATTTCAGATTTATTAGATAAGTTCACATATTCTGCCAATTGCACAAGTTTCGTGTGGTAAATATCCATCAATGGCATAAATTCTGTCACAGCAAAACTTGATATATTATCTTTAATACCAAGAGCTACCTGCGTTTTATCAATACTGCCCAATGGCCATGCATCCAATAATTCAGCCACAGACATAAAAATCGCAGATTTAAAACGATCCTGCGTATCTTTTTTCCATTGCTCATCCACTAAATGTTCTGCTTGGCTGATAAATCCGTGAATTAACTCATTGTCTAATTCCCAGCAATACAATTTCACGCCTAAACTATCCATAAACGATTGAATTTGCATTTTAATTTTTGGTGAATCAAAACGTGATTGTATATATAAGCCCGAAACACTATCCTTTCCCAACGCCTTCATTGCAATAAATAAAGTAATTTGTGAATTCAAACTACCATCCATTAATATTAGTGCTTTTTTTTGCGATGTTTTATAGATGAATTCTTGAATAACAAATTTCACTGCCCAATAAAGCTCTTTAACATAATGGGTAGATTTACAATAAACGGGCTGCTCTTTATCTTTCAGTTGATTCATGGATGTGATTGCAGAATCTTCTTCGAAATGCTTCAGCAATAAAAGTGTTTGCCCATCTTCATTTGTGATAGAAGAACAACCTTCCAATAATAAACTGTTAGAAACACCGACATTATTCACATAAATAATGGGCGCCTTTTTTTCACGTGCTAAATAATGTAAATACTGCTCACGTTCAATACTTAACTCGCGAGACCAAGGAAATGCCGCGCAACAACATAATAAATCACAATCGGGTACAGCCGTATCCGAAAACAATTCTTCTGACACAACAACACCAATCTTAATACCTTTGAGTTCGAAAACTGTTGATTGTGTTCCTGCCTTGAAATATCTATGCTCCGCGTACAATTCAACATTAGGAATAACGGTTTTACGATGTTTACCAATCACTCTGCCATCTTTCATAATGGCAATACTGCTGTAAACAACCTCATCCACTTTTTCAGGGTAACCCACTAATATAATGGAACGCACACCTGCATAAGTTGCAATCTCTGTCACTGCTTCTTGGCAAGATTCTAAAAACTGATCTTTCAAAAAAAAGTCGTCAGCACCATAACCAGAAACACACAATTCAGGAAATATAATTAATTCTGCACCATTTTTTTGTGCCTTTTTAATCGTTTCAATAATTCTTTTTGTATTGACTTGAACATCACCGCCAGTACTACTGACCTGCTCTAATGCAATCTGTAGATTATACATGTGTTCAATCTCCTCATATTTCATATTTTTTTTGGCGGTACGGCTTTATAGTAGCACCGATAAGGCAATAATTTGCTATTAATTATTATCCATTTTGTATAATTATTGGTTACAATATGCGCGCTTGACTGATCAACCAAAGGTATTTTTACATGCTTGTTGAATTAACCATAGAAAACTTAGCAATTATTGAAAATTTATCACTAGAATTTGATCGAGGTTTATCCGTCATCAGTGGTGAAACAGGTGCTGGTAAATCGATTACTGTCGATGCTTTAAGCTATATTCTTGGCGGAAAAGTCGATCACGGATTGATCAGTCATGATAAAGCACAATGTAATTTAGTTGCGCATTTTGATGTGTCTGCTATTCCTAAAGCCAAAACTTGGCTACAAGAACAGCTCATTGAATCAGCTGATGGCGAATGTATTATCCGCCGTGTGATTAATAAAGAAGGTCGTTCTAAGAATTATATCAATGGTCAATCAATGCCATTACATGCGCTTAAAAGCTTGGGTGAAATGCTGATTGATATTCACGGTCAACATGCACACCAATCCTTAGTAAAAGATGGACATCAGCGCGAACTATTGGATCAATATGCAGAATCAGACCCAGAATTAGCTGAAATTCAAGGTTTATCTAAAGAAATTCGTAAACGTACTGAACAATTGAATCAATTGAGAAATCAAGATGATTCAATGCGTGAACATGTTGATTTTCTGAATTTTCAACTGCAAGAGTTTAAAAATGTTGCCCCAAAAGAAGGCGAATGGGAAAAAATTGTAGAACAACACAATGAAGCAAGTCATGCAGAAGAATACCAAGAAGGCATTCAAAAATGCTTAAATTATCTGAATAATGATCGCGGCGTATTAACCCAATTGAATCGCATTGGTCAGCAATTATCTGCCCTCGCTAAATTGGATGCTCGCTTCAAAAGCTATGCTGACATGATCAATGAAGCAGATATTCTATGCTCTGAAGTTACTAATGATTTGAATCGCATGGATAGTGCTGAGGTGGATGAAAAAACATTATTGCATTTAGAAACTCGAATGAGAGAATTGAATGATTTAGCACGTAAACATCGCGTTGAACCTGAAGAGTTAATCACTAAACAGCAAGACATCGAGACAGAAATTGCTTCACAGTTTTTATCCGATGAAGCCATTGAAGATTTAGAAAATGAGCTTCAACTCTATCAATCAAAATGGCAAAAAATTGCAAATAAAATCACCCAAAAACGTGAAAAATCCATTATTTTGTTGAATGATCAAATCACGAAAGCCATGCAGGGTTTATCTATGACCGGTGGCGCTTTTGATATTCGTTTGAATCCTGAAAAAGGCTTTGGTGCAAACGGTCAAGAAAATGTGGAATTCCACGTTCGATCAAATCCTGGCATGCCATTTTATCCGTTAGGTAAAGTTGCTTCAGGTGGTGAATTGGCGAGAATCAGCTTAGCTATTTCTGTGATATTAAGCATGAAATCATCATTACCTACATTGATCTTTGATGAAGTGGATACTGGCGTTGGCGGTGCGGTTGCTGAGATGATCGGCAAACATTTACAGGAATTAAGTGAAGGCAGACAAGTATTTTGTGTCACGCATTTACCACAAGTGGCAAGTTTCGGACATCATCACTTTGCTGTGGCAAAAGCTAAATCAGAGAATCATACTGAAACAACCATCAAAGAATTGTCACACGAAGAACGAGTACAAGAGATTGCCAGAATGCTGGGCGGTGTTAAATTAACAGAAGCTACATTTAATCATGCCCGAGAAATGCTTGCAGCCAGCCATTCATAATGAAAAAAGTAATTAAATGGCTCAGTTACATTATTGTATTCATAATGATTATTGGTGGTATTGGCACCGCGATTTTTTATAAAGATCGTTTGTGGTTGATCACCAAATACTTTGAACGTGGCACAGAATTACCATCAGATTCAATGCCACCAAAAAGCACAATTTCATTAGAAAATCGTGCTAAAGAAGCTTATGAATATGCCAAAGCTCATGATATGGATTTGGAGCATGCTGTATTGATCGATTTTTCCCGCCATTCAGGAAAAAATCGCTTTTTTGTGTGGAATTTTAAAGAGAATAAGCCAGAGATTGAAAGCTTAGTAGCTCACGGTTATGGCAATACAGGCTTTGAAAGCACTAATCAAGACATTGTATTCAGTAATCAACCCAATAGCTATGCTTCTTCTTTAGGCAAATATCAGTTAGGTGCGCGCTCTTATAGTAAATGGGGCATCAATGTTCATTACAAAATGCATGGCTTAGAATCCACCAATAGCAATGCGTTTAATCGTTACATTGTATTGCATTCTTATAAAGCCGTTCCTGATGAAGAAACTTATCCAAGTTATTTGCCAATGGGCTTCAGCCAAGGTTGCCCTGTGGTCGATAATGAAACCATGCATAAAGTGGATAAGCTTCTCCAAACAAAGAAAAAACCTGTGTTACTTTGGATTTATTATTTAAAATAATCATTAAACCTTGACCAAGCGCAACTTCTGAATCAGGATCCTATTCAATATAGGCTTCATACTTTATTTATTGATCTTTATTAATATTTCTAAAACAAAATTAACATAAAATATTCGCCGATCTAAATCATTGGGAATATAACGTAATGCCTAGCAATAAATTAGCAAATCCTGGACCGCTTGGATTAATGGGATTTGGGATGACAACCATCTTATTAAATATACACAATGCAGGATTCTTTCCTGTCACAACTGCCATTGTTGCAATGGGGTTATTTTTTGGCGGGTTAGCACAAGTGATTGCTGGCTTACTAGAATTTAAAAAAGGCAATACATTTGGTACAACCGCATTTACATCTTATGGATTCTTTTGGATGACATTAGTGGCCATTTGGTATTTACCTGCATCGCCAGCCACAGCACCAACAGACCAATCATTTTTTGGTATTTATTTATTATTATGGGGAATTTTTACATTGTTCATGCTTGTTGGCACGCTTAAAGCAAATAGAGCCTTACAATTTGTATTTGCAAGCCTAACAGCCCTATTCTTTTTATTAGCGATTGGGAATATTGCAGGAAACAGCACAATTTTAGTCATTGCAGGTTATGTTGGTATCATCTGTGGCTCAAGTGCTTTTTATCTTGCTATGGCTGAAGTCATCAATGAACAACTTGGCACAGAAGCATTACCTATTTTCTCATGCTAATTCATTAACCCTAATGCAATAATGACAACAGGTGGAATTGCCATCACGATTGTTGGGAAAACCATACCTTTTTTGTATGAACTACCACGCTCAACTGAATATTTTCCACCTTGTTTAATCACAGTCACAGATGCAAAACCATATAAAACGGCAGCAATTGTGCCAATCAAATAATACAACCACATAACAACTCTCTCCTTAATAAAAAAACCATTGGCAGAATTTCACAAACCAATGGTTCTTGTGTTACTTATTGAGCCTTAGCTCATGAAATTATTCCCACTCAACAGTTGCAGGTGGCTTACTTGTAATGTCATAAACAATACGGTTAACGTGTTTAACTTCGTTCACTAAACGCACAGAGATTTTTTGTAAAACATCCCACGGAATGCGGGCAAAGTCAGCTGTCATACCATCCACAGATGTGATCGCACGAATCGCTAATGTATAATCATAAGTACGAGTATCACCCATTACGCCAACGCTTTTTAAGCCTGTCAATACTGTGAAATACTGCCAAATATCACGATCTAAACCTGCTTTTGCAATTTCTTCACGTAAAATCAAATCACTATCACGCACGATTTCTAATTTCTCTTCAGTGATATCACCCAAGATACGAATCGCTAAACCTGGACCTGGGAATGGTTGGCGCCATACTAAATGTGCTGGCATGCCCAATTCTTCACCCAATAAACGTACTTCGTCTTTGAATAAAGTATTCACAGGTTCAATCAATTTGAACTTCATATCTTCTGGCAAACCACCCACATTGTGGTGAGATTTGATTGTTTGTGCTGTTGCTGTACCTGATTCAATGATGTCAGTATACAAAGTACCTTGCGCCAAGAAATCAATATCTTTTAACTTTTCTGATTCTTCATCAAAGAGATAAATGAATTCATTACCAATGATCTTACGCTTAGTTTCAGGATCAGAAACGCCAGCTAATTTCGTCAAGAAGCGCTCTTTTGCATCCACTTTAATGATGTTTAAGCCGAATTTACCGCTTAAATTGTTCATCACTTCTTCTGCTTCATTCTTACGAAGCATGCCGTGATCTACGAATACACATGTGAGTTGATCGCCAATTGCTTTTTGTAACAATACCCCCACAACGCTCGAATCCACGCCGCCAGATAATGCGAGCAATACTTTTTTATCACCCACTTGTTCACGGATTGCTTTCACTTGTTGATCGATGAAGTTTTCCATCTTCCAATCGCCAACACAGCCACAGATTTTCAATGTGAAGTTTTTCAATAAATCAAAACCTCTTTCAGAATGCTGAACTTCTGGATGGCACTGAACGCCAAACCATTTCTTATCTGCATTTTCCATCGCTGCAATTGGGCAATCTGCACTTGTTGCAATCGCTTCAAAGCCTTCAGGCACTTGCGTTACTAAATCGCCGTGACTCATCCAAACTGTATGTTCTTCTGGTAAACCAGCCAATAATAATGCATTTGGTTTTGTATGTTTGAATACTGCTTTACCATATTCACTGTGATCTGCTTTAGATACAACGCCACCAAAAGCATGTGACATCAACTGCATACCGTAGCAAATACCTAAAACTGGAATACCTAAATTGAAGATTTCCATATCAATTTTGAAAGCATTTTCTTCATAAACGCTGTTAGGACCACCAGATAAAATAATACCTGAAGGTGCCATTTTCTTAATTTCCTCTGCAGTTGTTGTATGAGGAATGAGTTCGGAAAACACACCAATTTCGCGGATACGGCGCGCGATCAACTGATTGTATTGACTACCGAAATCTAAAACGACTATATTTTCCATCGTGGTTCCTTAAATTATGCCTGCAAAGACTTTATTATATTACAAAATATTGCATATCCCCAATATATTTCAACTGTTCCCCTATTGCACTATCTATAACATATAAAAAATATATGTTATATTTTAAATATACGATTTCTAATATAATTTTGCTATAGTGAAGATCGCCCACATAACACTGAGGAAATCACCATGAACCAATCTAGCACCACTAAATTTTCAACAGAAACAAAGCTTTCACAATTAGGTCGAGATCCTTCCAAACAAATGGGCTTTGTGAATGGCCCTGTTTATCGTGGCTCTACAGTTGTTTATCCAACATTGGATGATTTGGATCATCGTCGATCTACTTTTACTTATGGTACAGCAGGCACACCAACCATTCGCGATTTAGAAACTGCTTGGACAACATTAACAGGCGGTGCAGGTACAGTTTTATCACCATCAGGCTTAGGTTCAGTTGCATTGGCCTTATTAACCACATTAAAAGCTGGTGATCATTTATTGATGCCAGATTCTGTCTATTCACCAAGCCGTACATTTTGCGATCAATTCTTAAAGAAAATGAATGTGGCAACCACATACTATGATCCTATGATTGGTGAAAATATCCGCTCATTCATTAAAGAGAACACAACTGTATTATTCCTAGAATCTCCCGGCTCTCAAACTTTTGAAGTGCAAGATATTCCTGCTCTAACGAAAATTGCAAAAGAACATAGCATCGCAACCATCATTGATAATACATGGGCAACGCCATTGTTCTTCGATGCACATAAACATGGCTGTGATCTTTCCATTGAAGCAGGTACAAAATATTTAGGTGGGCATTCTGATCTATTACTTGGCATGATTTCAGCAAATGAAAAATGGTGGCAACCACTTCGCGCAACTTATGATCTCTTTGCAATGTTGCCGGGTGCTGAAGATTGCTTCTTAGCACTCCGTGGATTACGTACATTGCACATTCGTTTAAAAGAAGCGGAACAACGTGCTTTAGATATTGCTCAATGGTTACAAACTCAGCCAGAAGTTGCCAAAGTATTACATCCTGCTCTACCTGATTGCCCGGGCCATGAAATTTGGAAACGCGATTTCACAGGAAGTTCAGGTTTATTCTCCATTATTTTGAAATCTGAAATTGCGCGATCAAAATTGGCGAATATGCTAGATCACATGGAATTATTCTCTATGGGCTTTTCATGGGGAGGATTTGAAAGTTTAATTACGCCTTTCGATTGCCAAAGCTATCGTACTGCAACAACATGGAATCCGAATGGAATAGCGCTTCGATTACAAATTGGCTTAGAAGGCGTAGAAGATTTAAAAGCAGATTTACGCGCAGGATTTGATCGCCTACATCAATAATATAATTATTTTTGTGATGCTTTTATTTTTTCTGAAAAAGTTCCAATTAAATATTATCATTCATGAATTTACTACCCAAAATACTCACGGAATTTTATGAAGAAATTATATTTAATTGCCATCAGCTTGGTTATGTTTGTGATTGCAGGTTGTTCGCCAGATAATAAAAAATCGACGATAGAATTAAGTGCAATTCAAAATATTGCTAATTCATTTGGCCATAACATCAGCATCAAAAGCTATTCAGATGCTTATAATCTCATGTCACCTCAATATAAAAGTTATCATGCTGAAAATGATTTCTCTTATGAAATTGATCAATGGATTCAAACTTCAGGCATTGACTCAATGAGATATGATTCACTGAATTCATCAGTTGATGCAATGACTGATGAATCCAATCAAGTTGGCTGGGCTTATCTAGTTTTTGAGGCTACTTTTAAAGATCAAATTGGCGAATATTATGACGATCATGAAGCATTATCTATTAACATCAATTTAGATAATGGTGATCTTGTCATCAATACTTTTGAATTAGGTCGCGCTGATTAAAAAAAGCCTCAGAAATCTGAGGCTTTCACTTATAATTCTAAACTTTACCCAACAATTTTAGGTAATACATCTACATACGTCGATAATATATAAGCAACAACAATCACTACAGCAAAAACTGTCGCCAAAATTAATGACAAATTGCCACCGCGTGTATGCTCACCTTCAGGATAAATTTTGCGTGATTTATAAGCCAATGCAACAGGCAAAAATACGCCAATAAAAGCGAAAATAATGCCCGCAAAAGCAAATGCACTTAAGAAAATTTGTGGATATGTAAAGCCAACAATGATTGGTGG
Source organism: Wohlfahrtiimonas sp. (assembly GCA_030149965.1). GTDB lineage: Bacteria > Pseudomonadota > Gammaproteobacteria > Cardiobacteriales > Wohlfahrtiimonadaceae > Wohlfahrtiimonas. The sequence goes on from JASLHB010000041.1 coordinate 14,772, forward strand.
CACAAATGTGATTAAACCAATCGTAATACGATCATGACATAAATTAAAGTACATCAATAAATCTTTCACAGCACTTGATAAGCCTAGCGCAACACCAATATATGACGTAATCAAAGCCAACAATGAGAAAACACGCACAATTTCTCCAATCATCGTGCTGCCTGTTGTTACTTTAAATGCTTCAATCAAGCCATTCAGACTTGGATCTTTATTCAACACATCAATTAAAACTGTTTGTTTCAAAACACCATGCGTTGCAAATTGCCATATAACATAAATGATGAAAATACCTGTCGCACCAAAAATACATGACAATTTAACTTTGCGATTATCACCATCTAAATATTCATTAATCGTTGGTGTACAAATGTGGAAACCAAATGTCATGAAAAAAACTGGCATGGCAGAAAATAATAATAGATTGTTGGTTGGTGTTGCCTGTAAATTTTCAAATGAAACTTTATTCAATAACAATGCCAAAATCACTAAGAAAATCAGTACTTTTAAACCAAAAGAAATACGATTGGCAACATCAGCAACTGAAATACCAATAGTGATGACAGAACCTAAACCAATGGCAAAAATCAATGACATGATTTTTTGTACCATTTCAGGATTTTCAAAATTCGGTAAAATGCCCAATAACAGATTACCGCTGCCTGTCACATACGCTGTTAATACTGCGTACATAAAGAATAACAGGACAAAGTTCACAAATAACCGACCTGCTGCACCAAAATATTGCTCTGCTAAGCTCGCAATCCCAGCATCATTTTTATTGTATTGGTGCACTTCTGCATACAACACTGCAGTGAATGTTAATAAAATCCACAATAATGTGAGCAATATAAACGTTAATCCAAATCCCATTTGCGCAGATGTTAATGGCATCGCTAGCATGCCAGCACCTACTGCGGTACCTGCAATAATCAAGGTACTGCCTAAAACCTTATTCTTCATAATGTAACCTTACTTAATCAATCAAAAACAAATTTATCCCTAAAGTTAAATTAGCTAATGATTTCAATATTTTTATTAAAAACTATCACGGGCAATAGAATAACTCAAAACGAGTATCAATATTGTATTTTCCTTTTTCACCATAAAAATTCATGCATAATTTTCACTCAGCCCAACTTTATAGCAATTAAGATGCAATAAATACTCCAAAACAACTACATTATACCGCTCAATCTCATGTATAGTAGTCCGCGCTTTCATTACTAAATCAGTTAAAAATTTCAGGAGGATTCATGAACATCATCATTCTAGGTGCTGGTGTCGTTGGGACAACGCAAGCTTATTATCTTGCCAAAAAAGGCTATAAAGTGACTGTATTTGAACGTCATGAAGGCCCTGCATTAGATACAAGTTATGGCAATGCTGGCCAAATTTCCCCAGGTTATGCATCACCATGGGCAGCACCGGGTATTCCATTGAAAGCAATCAAATGGATGTTGGAAGAACATGCACCATTGGCGATTAGACCAACGGCTGATATCAATCAGTATAAGTTTATGTGGAACATGTTTTTAAACTGTACAAGCAACAAATACACAGTGAATAAATCACGTTTGGTTCGCTTATCTGAATATAGCCGTGACTGTTTAGTTCAATTGAGAAAAGATACTGGCATCTATTACGAAAATA
>JASLHB010000088.1 GCA_030149965.1 Wohlfahrtiimonas sp.
CATTGCTGATAAAACTATTATGAGATCATCCCCCTTGTCTTTGAATTTTTTGATTTTATTAGCAACGTTACGAATTCTTTCAAGGTTTGCGACCGATGACCCACCAAATTTTTGCACTAATAAACTCATAAAGATCTCTACTCTAAAAATATAATGTTATAAAATGTTAAATAAACCCGCTGTGTAAAAAACGCAACCTTAGCAAAATAGCAAGTACAAATTACAAATACAAATACTTTTTAATCTCTGATGTCAGTAATTGCACAAGTACCCATTTTTTCTGAATGCAAATAGCCAATTAATGCAGCTGCTGTCGCTTTTGGCGTGCTCAATTTACCTGTATTTTTATAATCAATGAATCGATCAACATTTGGAAAACATTCTTCTGAATGGCAGCGAATTATGGATTGCATATCTGTATCAATAATTCCAGGTGCAATTGACGTTGCTTTCACTGGATTTGCTTTGGTAGATTGCTCTCTCACCAAAACTTCTATAAAACGATCCACCGCTGCTTTTGTAGCACAATAAACACCCCAACCTTCATAAGATTTCCGGCCTGCGCCTGATGAAATATTCATCACAAATTTTTGACCATTGAAATTATCTGTTAATTCAACAAACGCACTTGTGAGTGCAATGACAGCACCAATATTAAGCATTAAAGCATGTGATAGTCGGCTTATATTGATTTTACCCACAACGCCCATTGGCTCAACTGTGCCTGCATTGTTAATTAAAGTCACAGATTTTGCTGTTAATAAACGAGGATTTAACCAATCCGTCATCATTTTAACGCTTGCTGTTTCATCCGTTAAATCCACGGTAATTAAGTTTGGCAATGCATTAGGATTGGTGCGTGCTAAACGTAACACTTCATTATTGTTATCTTGCTCTAACTGATTTGCCAAAGCTTCGCCAATGCCTTTCGATGCGCCTGTGACAATGTATAACGATTGCATGCTAATTCTCTATACAAAAGAATCACTATAACCAAGAAAGTTAAAGCTTACAAATAACCGCATCAATATTAAAAATTAGTCCTTTAATTTCTGTGCCATTCTTCGTAAGATTTAAAATCTTTTCAAATGACAATGGATTTTCCTATGGAACGCAAACCTAACTATTTTTATCTATCTGCCGCAATGATCATTGATGATAATGATCGATTATTGTTAGTTCGTAAGCGTAACACAGTGAAATTCATGTTGCCGGGTGGAAAAATAGACAAAGGTGAAAGCGCCATTGAAGCTTTACTTCGCGAATTACAGGAAGAGATTAATTTAACGATCTCGGAAAATGATCCAACATTCATCCAAGAATATGAAGCACAAGCTGCCAATGAGCCTGATTATAAAATTCAATCACAGTTATTTCAGGTAATGCTGCCTGCCAATACAATCATCGAGCCACAAGCAGAAATTGAAGAGATCATTTGGTTAGAACCCAATCACATTCCCGCCTTACAATTTGCGCCATTGGTTGAAGAGAAAATTATACCGTTGTGGCAAGATTTTTTAGATCAAAAAGATAATCGCCTCCGTAAAATATCTCTCCGTGTAATCAGTGTTGTTTTCTCCTATAATAGTATTATTTGCACGGAGGCTTAAAAATGTCAGATACAGGTATCAATTTCACAGATGCAGCAGCATTGAAAGTTAAATCATTGATTGATGATGAAGCAAATCCAAACTTAATGTTGCGCGTTTATATTCAAGGTGGTGGTTGCTCGGGCTTCCAATACGGTTTTACATTCGCTGAAGAATTAGAAGCAGGCGATGTAGAAGTTGAAAATCAAGGCGTAAAATTATTGATTGATCCATTGAGCTATCAATATTTAGTGGGCGCAGATATCGATTACGTTCAAAATCTTCAAGGTGAACAATTCGTGATTCGTAATCCAAATGCGACAACAACTTGTGGTTGCGGGAACTCATTCAGCGCTTAATCATCTTCAATAAATTTTAATAATAAAAAAAGGGGCATTAATGTCTGGTATCTCTATTGTAATTTTATCGATTGTTGCAGCAGTGATCGTTGTTGTATTTATGGGCGTGAAAATCATTCCTCAAGGTCAGCAAGCAACTGTAGAACGTTTTGGTCGTTATTCTCGCACTTTGCAACCAGGCATTAATATCATTGTTCCTGTGTTCGATCGCATTGGTCGTCGTTTAAACATGATGGAACAAGTGATGGACGTCCCTTCTCAAGAAGTCATCACACGAGATAACGCAATGGTTCGGGTGGATGGCGTTACATTCTTCCAAATCAATGATGCCGCTCAAGCAGCTTATCAAGTAAATAACTTAACATTATCCATCATTAACCTAATCATGACGAATATTCGTACTGTAATGGGTTCAATGGACTTAGATGAATTGTTATCTAAACGTGATGAAATCAATGCGCGTTTATTATCTGTTGTGGATCATGCAACAGCACCTTGGGGCGTAAAAGTCACTCGTATCGAAATTAAAGACATCGCACCACCACGCGATCTTGTGGATGCAATGGCAAGACAAATGAAAGCAGAACGTGAAAAACGTGCAAACATTTTAGAAGCAGAAGGTTTCCGCCAAGCTGAAATCCTAAAAGCAGAAGGTGAAAAGCAAGGCATTATCTTAGATGCTGAAGCAAAGAAAACAGCAGCATTTATGGAAGCTGAAGCACGTGAACGCTTAGCAGAAGCCGAAGCCAATGCAACTCGCATGGTTTCTGAAGCAATTTCAAATGGTAACATTCAAGCCATTAACTACTTCGTGGCACAAAAATATGTAGACGCATTCGCAAAAATCGCTGAAAGCGATAATGGCAAAATTATCATGATGCCAATGGAAGCAACAAGTATTGTCAGCTCATTAGCAGGCATTGCAGATTTAGTTAAATCGACAAGTTCTAGCAAGTAATATTGGGAGATACATTAGCGATGGTATTTTTAGTCAATTGGTTCACATTAGGCATTATCTTAATCATTTTGGAAATGCTTTTGCCGGGCATGTTTTTAATGTGGTTTGGCGCAAGTGCATTGATTGTTGGCGTGATAACATTAATCATTCCTATGAGCATGAATGCAGAACTCATACTATTTGCCATCACTTCTGTATTATCTGTGATCACCGTGATTCTCATTATGAGAAGAGTTGCACCGAATAGCCAATCCACTGTCACGCATAACTTAAATCAAGCTCGTGGTTCAGAGCTTATTGGATCGGTATTTACCTTAAATAGCGATATCACCAACAATGAAGGCAAACTCAAGATTGGTGATTCAGTTTGGCTCATCAAAGGCGATAATGCAGAAACTGGCACTCAAATCGAAATCACACGCATCGAAAACAATACATTAACTTATAAGATTATTGACTAATGGCTTTTAAATCCATGAACAATCAGCAATTTCAGCCGATAATGCGCCACTGGCGCATTATCTTTTTCCTATGGATTATTTTAACCATATTCACAAGTAGCTTGGGAATCAGCGCCCTTATCACTTCTCCAATGCATCCTATTTACTTTGTATTGGTGGCGATCTTTCCTTCCACATTATTTTTAATAATCTCATTAATCACATCCCATTCTATTTTTGGTCAACTTTTTATTGGCTTAAAAAACCTAGTTTTTAAAAGCGATTCTGCCCCAAGCTTCCAAAGTAAATTGCCCATTCGCTATATCGTACAATTAATTTCTAATGCAACGTGGATCACAATTTTACTCACAAGTATTGTTGTACTCTTTTTTAAATTTACTTTTCAGCACATTGATTTCTACTTAGGTAATACATTTACTGAAAGCAAAGAAATCACTGAATCTGTGATCCATTATTTAAATTTCTTCCCTGAAACACTAGGCTTGATCAATTTTGATTACTCCATCATTGAAGCAAGCTTTATCAAAGATGGATTAAACGATGCAGCTCGCTCTTTGTGGGCAAAATGGACAATCATCATGATCTTCTTTCATGGTTTATTACCGCGCATTTTAGTGTTTGCTTATTATGTTGTGCGTAGTTTATTACATTCAGAGCCACAAGCAATTGTTAGCCAGCCCATCATTTTGGATCAAGCAGTAGAAAAGCCTTTAGTGATTCGTGCACCTAAAGTTGAAGTTCGTGGTCATGGACATTATCAAGTAGCGTTAGATATTACAGATCAGATTGATTTAAATCCCGAGATCATTAAGCTCAATGATATTGAAACCTTACAACAATTTGAATTAAAACATAAAGCCAATCCTATTGAGAAAATAGCGATTTTTGTCGATGGCAATTTGATGCCAGATCGAGGATTGCTACGCCGAATGATCCGCCTATTGAATTTAGCCGAACATGCAACCATTCATATTCTGACGCAGGATGACTATCAAAAATCCATGTGGCACAAACATTTATCATCTGTTTTAGTGGAAGGCGAAGCTGCAAATTATGAAATCAAATAACATCACCATTGCCATTGTTGGCCATACAAATACTGGTAAAACATCGCTAGTACGCGCTTTAACACGACAACGCAATTTTGGTGAAGTTAAAAATGCACCTGCAACAACGATTGATGTAACAAATATCTCGCTGAAATCTAGCGATTTTACTTTCAATTTTGTGGATACGCCGGGCATTGAAGATGCCATGAGCATCTTGGAAGTTATGCCGAATGCTTCCCTACAAACATCTAAATCTGATGAGAAAAATGCTTTATTGGAATTGATGCAAAACCCGCATTACATAGCAGATTTTGACCAAGAATTTAAAGTGCTGAATCAGATGCTCAAAAGCGACATCGCTTTTTATGTGATTGATGTTCGTCAACCATTTCTGCCGCGTTACCATTATGAATTGATTTTGCTTCTCAAAACGCACATTCCTATTTTACCCATTTTGAATTTCACACAAAATGCCGAGTACATTGATGATTGGAAACGTGAGCTTAAAGCGAACGGCTTACATCATTACTTAGAATTCGATACGATCTTATTACCACGCAAACAGCGTTTATATGAACAAATTGCGATTATGTTCCCTGAACATTATCAAAATATCCAGTCTTTTATCACAGCACAAAATATATTAGATAATGAGCGCACAGAGAAAGCTTTCACTTTGTTGGCTGATTTCTACTTTGATTTAATGACATTGCGCATCAAAGCAGATACCAAACAAATTGATACACAAAATATTAATGCACAAATTGCTGCTGCGATTGCAAAAATCGAGAAGCAATTCATTGATCAGCTGTTGGCGCTTTATAATTTTAATCGTGATGATATTCAATACATTACTTTGCACACAGAAGCGAATGCAACCACGCAAGATATGTTCACTTTGGATGAATTTGGGCAGTTCTCCATTCAATTTGGTAAAGGCGCCGCTGCTGGCGCAACTATGATGGTGGGCGTTGATTTAGTGAGTGGTATGACAACTCTCGGCATTGCTTCTGCAACGGGTGCTGTAATTGGTGGAGTTTTCAGCTCATTATGGAATTATGGTGAACGCATCGTAGATAAATGGCGTGATATTGAGTATTTCTACATTGATCAGCCAACCGCTGTGAAATTAATGCTGAGCCTGTTATATATTGTCGAGCGCTTAAATGATCGCTCTCATGCGGATTTGAATCCGATCATTATTAATGATGAAACAGAAAACTCAGCAGATATTACCCACTTCATGAAACAAACTGAAAACTTACGCGCTTATCCTGAATTGCACCAAAAGAGTGATTCCAAAAAAGATAAGCTCTTGCAAAAGATTGTGAAAGCAATACAATCATCATTTTCTGAATAAGAAGCAGCCTTTCAATATTAATTTAGGTAAACAAAATGTCTTTGATAGATTTAGATGAGTTAGTATTAAAATGCCGTAATAAAGAAGCACGTGAATATATAAATGATGCTATTAAATGTTATAAAGCAGGTGTATATAGAGCATCCATTGTTTCCACATGGCTAGCTGTAATGTATGATATTATCAATAAGTTACAAGAATTGTCTTTAACTAATGATGCTGCAGCAATATCAAAATATAAGGATTACCAAAAAGCAGCTAGTAAAGATGAGCTTAGTGAATTATTAAAGTTTGAAAGAACAATTTTGAAATACTGCCTTGATGATTTAAGTATTATTTCTCATATTGAATATGATAATTTAGAACGAATACGCAGTGATCGTAATAAATGCGCTCATCCATCTGTATCAGCAGAGAATGAAATTTTTCAGCCAACGCCTGAATTAGCTAGACAACATATTCGAATAGCGGTTGAATCATTACTATCTCATCCTCCCGCTCAAGGTACAAAAGCATTGGATTTATTAATTACAACTATTCAATCAGAATATTTCCCTAAGGATTTAGAAAATATCATTCAAACACTTAAAGCTAGTCCGCTATATAACGCTCGACCATCTTTGGTGCGAAGTTTTGTCATAAGTTGTTTAAAAAAAATGTTTAGTCAATCCATGAAATCGAACATAGATAAATACTTCAATATTCTTAAAGCTATAAATACTATGTATCCAGATATTTATGTAGAGACTCTCAATAATAAAATATCAAACATTATAAGATCTCTAGATGATAAGCGATTACCTACAGTACTACAGGTTATTATTAATTATATTCCTGATTTATACTCTAATTTGGACTCCGACATACAAATAAAGCTCAATGAATACATCAAACAAATGTTATTTAGTAACTATTTTGGAATATTACCAGAAACTAAAAAGATACTAGAGAATAAAAATTTTGCCCCAACCGTACAAACTTTAATAGATAACCTATCTAGCACACAAATAACCGACATATGCCTACTTGAAGATCCAGAGCCTTTTATGTATAACATAATTATAAAAAGATACACTGAAGCTACGTCATACGATGAAGCAAATAGCTTAGGTCAAATATTACGAAGAATCTTATCTGATTTATCAGAAAATCAACTACATTTAATTATTGAAGCATCGAAATCTAACAGCCAAATAAGTAAGAGCACTCAATGGGAATCTCATATTGACAAAGCCGCCCATAGCTTTCTTTCTCAGTTGCAAACTAAGTAATTTAGTATCCTATAAATACATCGTATGCTGATAACTATTTACTTTTTCTCACTATATATTTAAGTGCTTCCATCATTTTTATTCATAAAATTAATTTAAATAGATATAAAAAGCCTCGTTTCCGAGGCTATTTTTTAATCTGAGTTATGAATTACTTCGCTTTTGGCTGTTTCAATAACTCGATGTAATCGCTCATAATGTTCACACTTTCATCTAATAAAATATCTGGTGTTGTGTCTTTTAGAAGCTTTGTATAAGTACCATCTTCATTTTTATACTGCTCTAATGTTAATGGTTCTAAATCATACATTGCGCGAATCTCATTACTGCTTTTAAAAGCATCATCTTCTTGTTCTTTAAGCTCTTTACGGCGCTCATCCAAGTTCAATGATAATTTTTTAATATCCCAAAGCTCTTGAATTTTATCCCGTTGCTCTTGGAAGATTTTAAGCTTTTCATCATCTTTCAAACGTGCATCATGTTCTGCTTGCAATGGCTTTGCATATTCTTCCAATGAAACAACAACATTTAAATCCTTACTTGCAGGAATTTGATCCCAAGGCAAAACATATTTTTCTTTAGATTCGCCAATATCCGTCGGATTATAAATTTGTGGCAACACAACATCTGGCACAACGCCTTTTTCTTGCGTACTTTCACCATTTGCACGATAAAACATCGCGATTGTTACTTTGCTCTGTCCTGGTTTTTCTGATTTTGCCAACCAGCCATCCAATGGCAATAATGATTGCACAGTACCTTTACCAAAGGTTGTATTCCCAACAATTAAACCACGACCTTGATCCTGAATACTGCCTGCAAAAATTTCACTAGCCGAAGCACTCAAACGATCTGTAATCACCATCAATGGACCGCTATAAACTTTCTTCTCTTGCGTGCTGTGGCGAGTTTCGATCGCACCATTATAGTTCTTCACTTGAACGACGGTTTTCTTTGGCTCAATAAAAAGTGCGGATAAGTTAATCACTTCTTCCAATGAACCGCCGCCATTACCACGAAGATCAATGATTAAACCATCAATTTGGTTCTTATCTTGCAGTTCTTTAACCAACTTCTTCATGTCACGAGTTGTACTTCTAAACTCTTTTTCTCCGCCTTTACTGCCTTCAAAGTCACTATAGAAAGCTGGCAAAGTGATCACACCAATTTTCTGGGTTTGCCCATCTTTTTGAATCTCTTTCACATCTGACTTTGCTGCCTGTTGTTCTAATTTCACTTGATCACGAACAATGCGCACAACCTTTTCAGGTCCTTTGCCTTTATTGCCCATGATTTGTAAACGAACAACTGTGCCTTTTTTACCGCGAATTTTATCAACCACATGATCTAAACGCATGCCAACGATATCTAAAAACTCACCATTATCGCCTTGCGCAACACCAACTAATTGATCACCCAAAACCAATTGATTTGTTTGATCTGCTGGCCCACCAGCAACAACTTCCATAATAGAAATACCATCATCATCTTGGCGCAAAACTGTCCCAATGCCCTGCAATGACAAACTCATATTAATATTAAAGTTTTCCATTGTGCGATGGGATAAATAACCAGAGTGCGGATCAAATGCCAATGCAACCGAATTCATGTAAATTTCAAAAATATCATCCACATCCACTTGCATTAAGCGCTCGTGACGTGAAGCATAACGTTTTTTCAACTTTGTACGGGCTTCATCTAAAGTTAACTCTTCATCCGAAACCAATAGATTAACCAATTCATTTTTAATGCGCTGATACCAAATTTCATCCAATTCTTGAACTGTTTTGGCATAAGGCTCATCTTTACGATTGATGAGAATCTCTTCTGTTGTCGTGAAATCAAAATCACGATCAATCAGTTGATTAACAGCCGTTTGGCGCTCATCCAATCGTTGAATTAAAGTATTGTACATATCAAAAGGAAAGCGCAATTCCGCTTTCCTTAAGTAATCATCAAAGAGTAATTTGTGCTGATTGAACTGTTCAATATCAGATGCCAAAAAGTAAACACGCTGAGGATCCAACGAGTTTAAATACAACGAATAAACACGCTCAGACAAAATATCATCCAATGGAATTTTGCCATAATGGAATTGAGACAATGCGACTGCATTGGCAGAACTAATTCTCTCAAATCTCTGATTAGGTTTAATTTTTGGTAGTTGTTTTTCCTGAGTTACCGCTGGGATGGATTGTATCTCTGAGGCATTCACAGAACCAAAGAATAAAATCGCCACAACAGACGCAATCACGCCCAATTTTTTTTGTTTAATCGTCATAATCTTTTGTAACCTAGTATTTATCAATCCGTTTTACCCGTATTTTTTCTCAAAATCCGACATGAAATCACACAAAATTTTGACACCTTCTAATGGTAATGCATTATAAATACTTGCACGCATCCCACCAACAGCACGGTATCCTTCCAAATTCATCAAACCATGTTCTTTCGCCTGAGCTAAAAAGATGGGATCTAATTCTGGATTTACAATAGTAAATGGAATATTCATACGTGAACGTGCATTTTTCGTCACAGGATTGTGATAAAAATCACCACCATCAATAATGTTATAAAGCATCGCTGCTTTTTCGTTATTGATTTTTTCTATTGCAGAAACACCACCTTGATTTTGCAACCAGGTTAATACCAAATCAATCATGTACATAGAAAAAGTTGGCGGCGTATTCACCATAGATAAGTTTTTGGATTGCAATTCATAGTTGAATACATCAGGCGTTTTTGGATCTGCTTTGCCCAATAAATCTTCACGAATAATCACTAATGTTACGCCAGACGGCCCAATATTCTTCTGTGCACCAGCATAAATCAAACCAAATTTAGAAGCATCAAATTCACGCGATAAAATATTCGAGCTCATATCCACCACAACAGGAGAATATTCACTTTGCACAGCATAATTAAATTCAACACCGCTGATAGTTTCGTTATCACAGTAGTGAACGAATGCGGCATCTTCTGAAAATTTCAATGAGCCTGCTTCAGGCAATGCATCTTTTGTGGATGCCAAAACATTAATGTCTGCATATTTAGACATTGCTTTCATGGCCTTATTCGACCAATTGCCTGTTTCAATTACATCAATGCTTGTTTTATTGCCCAATAGATTCAATGGAATCATTGAAAACTGTGCGTATGCGCCACCTTGTTGAAAGATGATCTTATAATTCTCTGGGATATTCAATAATGAACGGATTTTCTGTTCACACTGAATCATAATTGCTTCAAAATCTTTACTTCTATGTGAAATTTCCATCACAGAAGCGCCTAAACCATGCCAATTCAAAAGTTCTGCCTGTGCTTGTTTTAATACAGCTTCAGGTAAAGTAGATGGGCCTGCACAAAAATTATAATTACGTTCCATATCCTATCCATTGTCACAATATTCACAACAAGGCTACACTATACCGAAAATAATTTTAATAAATGTAATTATTCAAATAAATCTGGCTCGCAATAATTGCCATAGGATTTTACAAAGGTTTCTGATAGAATTAGTGGCTTAATTTTAAATTGGTCATGAGGATTCTAATGTCTTTTAACAACGAGATTCATAACCTTAATCTTGTGCCTATGGTTGTCGAGCAAACTGCTCGTGGCGAACGCTCATTTGATATTTACTCGCGTTTATTGAAAGATCGCGTAATCTTTTTATGTGGCCCTGTTGATGATTACAGCGCCAATGTGATCGTAGCACAAATGCTCTTTTTAGAAGCAGAAAACCCTGATCGTGACATTCATTTATACATTAATTCACCTGGTGGCTCTGTAACAGCTGGCATGGCAATTTATGACACAATGCAATTCATTAAGCCTGACGTTTCAACAATGGTGATTGGTCAAGCTTGTAGCATGGGCGCATTCTTATTGGCAGCAGGTGCTGAAGGTAAACGTTTATCTCTACCAAATTCTCGTGTGATGATTCACCAGCCTTTAGGCGGTTATCAAGGCCAAGCGACTGACATTGAAATTCATACAAAAGAAATGTTGTATATCAAAGATCGCTTGAACAAAATCATGGCACATCACACAAAACAACCCTTGAAAAAAATCGTGAAAGATACAGATCGTGACAATTTCATGAGCGCAGAAGAAGCTCAAAAATATGGCTTGCTCGACACTGTTGTTTCTCATCGTTAATTTAAAGACCAAATTATGACAGACTCTCCGAAGAAAAAAGGAAAAGTATTGCGTTGCTCATTTTGTGATAAATCACAAAGTGAAGTATTAAAATTAATTGCAGGCCCAAGCGTTTACATTTGTAACGAATGTATTCATTTATGTGGTGATCTCATCACTGAAGAGTTTGCAGAAGAATACGAAAAGAAAGCTTTGCCAAAACCAAAAGAGCTTTATGACGCATTAAATGAATACGTCATTGGCCAAGAGTTAGCAAAGAAAACGTTAAGTGTTGCTGTTTACAATCACTACAAACGTTTAGAATCCAAGACTGTGCGCACTGATGTTGAATTAACAAAAAGTAACATTTTGTTAATTGGCCCAACAGGTTCAGGCAAAACATTACTAGCTGAAACATTAGCAAAAATGTTGAATGTTCCTTTTGCCATTGCAGATGCAACAACATTAACAGAAGCTGGTTATGTTGGTGAAGATGTTGAAAATATAGTTCAGCGTTTATTACAAAATGCTGACTTTGATGTAGAACGTGCACAAACAGGCATTATCTATATTGATGAGATTGATAAAATCACTCGCCGCAGTGATAACCCATCCATCACTCGTGATGTATCTGGCGAAGGTGTTCAACAATCATTGTTAAAAATCATTGAAGGCACTGTAGCTGCTGTTTCACCACAAGGTGGACGCAAGCATCCAAAT
>JASLHB010000095.1 GCA_030149965.1 Wohlfahrtiimonas sp.
TTTATTTTAAAGATCAGCATATTTCAAAAAATATTATTTTACCGCCTGCTAAAGGTAAATTACGTGCTAAGCTGTTTGAGCTAAATGCGGTAAAGAATGAGTCTATCAATGAAAACGGTGAGTTTGTTATAGAATTATTCATGCAGAAATCAGATTGGGATCGCTTATTAAAGCTAGATGCTGATGCCCAAAAATACCTCAATTAGAGATTTTAGATGCAATTTATGACAAAAATTGGTAGTTTATCCATACTTTTGTCTAAAACATTCTTGAATTTATTTAAGGGAAAAATGAAAGATAGTACTTTAGAAATGGCTTGGAATGAGCCAAAAGATCGTAATAATTCAGGTGGTCAAGAGCCATCTCGTGATCAAGAACAAAAGCCAAAACAGGATGATATGCCTGATTTGGATGTTTTGTTGAAGGATCTCAAAAATAAAGTATTGGGAAAATCATCTCAAAACAATGGTAATAGCAACCAAAATAATGGTGGCAATAATAATCGTACGCCAAATAAAAAATTCAATTCTGGCATCAGTGGAAAGCTAGTTGGCTTTGGTGTTGCTGCTGCAGCTGCGCTTTGGATGTTAAGTGGCATATATATTGTGGATACTGGTAATAATGCTGTTGTGTTGTTCTTGGGTAAAGAGCAAGCTGTGACAGGACCTGGTATGCATTGGCGTTTTCCTTCACCAATCGGTGAGCATCGCATCATCAACGTAGAGAATCGTTTCTCTGCAACAATTGGTGGCCGCAATGAAACAATGATGTTGACGAAAGACGAAGCGATTGTTGATGTACGCGTTGAAGTGCAGTACGAAATAAATCGTGCAGATCCAGCAAGTTATTGGTTCGCTTCTGCAAGACCAGATGAAGTTTTGCGTGATGTTGTTGAAAGTGCATTGCGTGAGCGCGTTGGTCAAACAAGTTTAGATGCTATTTTGACATCAGGCCGTGCTCAATTGGTTGCTGAAGTGAAAACATTGGCGCAACAAGTATTGGATTCATATAACATTGGTTTGAATATTACCAATGTGAACTTGGTGGATGCACAAGCTCCGAAACCAGTTCAAGCAGCGTTTACTGACGCGATTAAAGCACGTGAAGATGAACAGCGTATGATCAATCAGGCAGAAACTTATGTAACAGATGTGTTAGGTCGATTGAATGGTGAAGTTCAGCGTGAATTAGCTAAAGCTGAGGGTTATAAGCAAAGTGTGATTGCTAAAGCTGAAGGTGAGGCAAACCGCTTTGAGTTATTAAATAAAGCTTATGCACAAGCACCATCAGTAACTCGTCAAAGATTGTATTTAGATACAATGGAAGCAATCTTTAAAGACACAAATAAAGTATTGATGAATACAAGTAGTAATAATTTAATGGTGCTGCCATTGGATCAATTATTACAAGGTAAATCGAATGTCGATTCAACGAAGACTCAGCATTCAGGAGATATGTTACCTTTACAGAAATCATCAGCTTTGATGAATAATGTATCGCCGAAGCCAGTCATGAGTCAAAATACTCTATCTCAACAAGAAACTACTCAAGAGCGTGCTATTCGTAGTCGCCGTGATGGTCGTTAATTTAGGAAGTAGGACAGAGCATGAATCAAAAAATTACACCTATCGTTATTGTTTTAGCATTGGCTGCATTTTTGCTAGCTAATTCAATCTATGTTGTGAAGCAATGGGAAACAGCAATTCGTCTACAATTCGGTGTTGTACAAGAAAATAACATTGGGCCAGGATTGCATTTTAAAGTTCCTTTTATTAATACAATTAGAAAATATGATCGTTGGTTACAAACTTTAGAAACAGATCCAGAACCATTTTTGACATTGGAAAAGAAAAACTTGATCGTTGATACATTTGTACAATGGCAAGTGGCTGATCCAAAAGTATTCTATGAGCGTGTTCAAGGTAATGCGATGCGTTTGATTAGTTTGTTAAAACCAGTTGTACAAGATAATTATCGCGCAGAATTTGCAAATCGTAGTTTGCAGGAAGTTGTTGCAGGCTTTGATTCTGCTGCAAATAATACAGTTAGATCAGTGATTCAAGGTGATATCTTGAATAATATCCGTGAAACAGGTCGCCAATATGGTGTTGAAATCGTGGATATGCGTATTAAAGGCGTTGAGTTACCAGATGATGTTAAACAAAGCGTTTATGATCGTATGAATACTGAGCGTGAGCGTGCAGCAAAAGAATTCCGCGCACGTGGTGAAGCAACATATATAGAAAAAGTAGCAAATGCAGATAAAGAGCGTGAAATCAGATTGGCGGATGCTTATAAGCGCGCTGAGATTTTACGTGGTGAAGGTGATGCAGAAGCAACGAGTGTTTATGCTAAAGCATTCTCTGTTAATCCAGAATTTTATGAATTTAATCGTAGTTTAGAAGTCTATCAGAAAGGTATTAAGAAGGATGGTGATATCCTGATTTTAGATACCAATTCTGAGTTCTTTCAATATTTTCAGCCGAAGTAAGAGTGCGAAAACATCATTGAATTGAATTTCTTTTTTTTTTATTCAAAATTTGAATTCGGGGAATAAAACAAATGGGTAAGAATGTCATTGTCGTTGGCACTCAATGGGGTGATGAAGGTAAAGGTAAAATTGTTGACCTTCTCACGGAAAAAGCTACAGCAGTTGCTCGTTTCCAAGGTGGCCACAATGCAGGTCATACATTGGTGATCGACGGTAAAAAAACAGTTTTACGTTTGATTCCATCAGGTATTTTGCGTTCTCACATCACTTGTTACATTGGTAATGGTGTTGTGTTATCTCCAGTTGCTTTGTTAAGCGAAATGGATGAATTGTTATCAAAAGGTATTGATGTTGATAAGCGTTTGAAAATTTCAGAAGCTTGTCCATTAGTAATGCCTTATCATATTGCTATTGACTTGGCGCGCGAAGAAAAATTAGGCGTTAACAAAATCGGTACAACTGGCCGTGGTATTGGTCCAACTTATGAAGATAAAGTTGCACGTCGTGCGATTCGTGTTGCAGATCTTTTCTATCCAGAGCGTTTCAAAGAGAAATTAACTTTGGTGATGGATTACCATAACTTTGTATTGAAAAACTATTTTGGTAAAGAGCCATTATCAGTTGATGCTGTATACAATGAAATTATGGCATTGGCGCCACGTATTTTGCCAATGGTTTCAGATGTATCTGAAGATTTGAACACATTGCGCAAAGAAGGCAAAAGCGTAATGTATGAAGGTGCTCAAGGTACTTTCTTAGATATCGATCACGGTACATATCCTTTTGTAACATCAAGCAATACATCAGCAGGTGGTGCAGCAGCAGGTACTGGCGTTGGTCCTTTGTATTTTGATTACGTAATGGGCATTGTAAAAGCTTATACGACTCGCGTAGGCTCAGGTCCATTCCCAACAGAATTGTTGGATGAAGTTGGTCAAGGCTTAGCAGAACGTGGCCATGAATTTGGTTCAGTAACTGGTCGTGCACGTCGTTGTGGTTGGTTTGATGCGCCTGTATTGAAACGTTCAGTTGAAGTGAATAGTATTTCTGGCTTATGCTTGACTAAATTAGATGTTTTAGATGGCATGAAAGAAATCAAAATCTGTGTTGGCTATGAATTAGATGGTCAGAAAGTTGATTATCCTCCTTATGGTGCAGATCGCTTTGCAGCTTGCCAACCAATTTATGAATCTCATGAAGGTTGGACAGAAAGTACTGTTGGCGTTGCTACATTTGATGAATTACCAGTGAACGCACAAAAATACATTAAACGTATTGAACAGTTAATTGGCGCACCAGTAGATGTGATTTCAACAGGTCCAGATCGTTCTGAGACAATCGTGTTGAAAGACCCATTTGCATAATGGTTTAAACTGATTAAAATTGAAAAAGGGTTATGTAAATAGCCCTTTTTTATTTAGGAAGAATATAGTGAAAGGATAGCTAAACTATATAATAAAAATACTTGTAATGAGCTTGATTATAAATAGAACAGTGAGATTGATATGAGCGATATGAAGTGCTTTAAAGCTTATGATATTCGAGGAATTGTACCTGAAGAATTGAATGAGAATTTTGCCTATGATTTAGGGCGAGCTTATGCTTCTGAGTTTCAGCCTGAAAGTGTTGTGTTAGGGCATGATATTCGTGAGTCGAGTTTAATGTTGTATTTATCATTAATGAATGGATTATTGGATTCTGGCGTTAATGTTGTTCTGCTAGGCTTGTGCGGAACAGAAGAAGTGAGTTATCAAACATCAGCATTAAAGACTGATGGCGGCATTATGATAACCGCAAGCCATAATCCGATGGATTATAATGGTATGAAATTATCTCTTAAAGATAGTGCGCCATTGGGGCAAGATACAGGTTTATGGAAACTGAAAGATAGAATGCTTCAGCAGGATTTTTCTGCGCTGACATACAATGGCAAAACAACAGAATATGATGATAAATCTGACTATATTCAGCATCTATTAAGTTATGTTGATCTTGCTAAAATTAATCCATTGAAAGTCGTTGCAAATACTGGCAATGGTTGTGCATCTTTAGCATTAGAGCAATTGATTCCGCACTTGCCAATTGAGTGGGTTAAAGTGAATTATGAGCCAGATGGCTCTTTCCCTAATGGTATTCCTAATCCATTGCTGACAGAGAATCGTTTGAGTGCTTCACAAGCGGTGATTGAACATCAAGCGGATTTCGGTTTGGCTTGGGATGGTGATAATGATCGATGTTTCTTCTTTGATCATGAAGGTAATTTTATCGAAGGCTATTATTTGATGGGGTTGGTTGCTCAACAAATGTTGGTGAAATATCCCAATAGCAAAATTGTCATGGATACACGTTTAACTTGGAATACAGAGGCAATTGCGAATCAATATAATGGCGAGGCAATTATGTCGAAAGGTGGGCATTCTTGTATTAAACAATCGATGCGAGAAGTGGATGCTATTTATGGTGCTGAAATGAGCGGACATCATTACTTTAAGTCTTTTGCTTATTGTGATTCAGGAATGATTCCGTGGCTCTTAATCTCAGAATTATTATCTAATACAGGTCAATCCTTGAAAGAGTTAGTGGAAGAAAGCATTCAAGCATTTCCATGCAGTGGTGAGTTGAATTTTAGAGTTTCTGATATCGCGGAAGTTTTACGTTATATCGAGAATTATTTTGTGGAAGATCATCCAATCAAACAAACATTAGATGGCTTGACGCTGATTTTTCCAGAATGGCGTTTTAATATCAGAGCTTCCAATACCGAGCCATTATTGAGATTGAATATTGAAACGCGCGGTGATATTGCATTGCTTGAGGAAAAGCAAGTGTTATTAAAGCAATTGATTAGCTTATATGTATTGACGTGATATTGGTTGGGATGTTGAAGAGATATGACAGGTGATTATCAAAAAGAGCTCAAATTGTTAAAAAAGACGATTAAAAAGCAGGAAGAGAAAAAAAAACTAGTAAAGTTAGTTGAGAAGTTCGAGCCCAAAATATTAGATTTTGCTGAGTTGATGAAAGATGTTAAGCGCATTGAAAGTGATACAGTTATTTTGCAACCAGATCGTAAGCCTATTCGCATTAAGCCTGATGTGGAAGAAATAAATTATCACTATTTTTATGTGGGTGAATCTTACTTAGAGGCGCCTAAAAGTCATTCTAAAAATGGGCAAGGGAATCGTGATATTCAGAAGTTATTGCAATATACATTTCCTATTGTTTCTAATTTAGATTTACATGGCGTAAAACTAGAAGGAATAGATGAGTTATTGACGGAATTTTGTTATTACGTGCAATCTAAAGGTGCTTGTGGGCGAATTATTCATGGAAGTGGATTGGGCTCAAAAAATTCTACACCAGTTTTGAAAAATAAAGTGCGCACTTGGTTGTCTGAGTATCCAGAAGTTTTAGCCTTCACAGAGGAGAAAAATAATGATGGAGCAGTTTTAATTCTATTGAAGAGAAAAGGTTATTTCTAACATTTAGTCTTGATTGATTAATAGTGTAATAGATTTGGCTGCTTTTAAAGTCATTGCTGTTAAAACTTGTTGATGATCTTTGCCTCGAAAATAAGGCGCCATCAATGTTACTACTGCAATCACTGTTTGATAGCGGAAGATTGGCGCTGAAATACCTAAAACACCTTCATCAATTTCACCAACAGTAATTCCATAACCTTGATCAATGATTTGATCTAATTCTTGATGTAAGGCTTTTTGTTTCCCTGCATTATTGGGAAAAGCTCGTTGAATAATACCATCACGCACATCTACAGATTTATGTGCCAATAAAGTTTTGCCACTTGCGCCAGAGATTAGATCATTCGATCGTCCTGTAACAAATGAACAGCGCAATGCTTGGGTGCTTTCCACCATTTTAATGCAAATGGTTTCTGTGTAATCAGCCGCAATAATTGCAGCTGATTCGCCTGTTGCTTCAGCGAGTTCGCGTAATACATCTTCACATCCAGCACCAAAAATGGAGTAATCCTGATGCAATTGTTGTCCTTTTAAGCTTTGTGCACCTAAAGTATATGCACCATATAATTTAGATGGCGTCACAAATTCCCATGATATGAGAATATTTAAAATTCGATAAACAGTGGATAATGGAATATTTAATTCCATAGCAATATTCTTGGGGAAAGCCGGCCGCCCACAAGATGCGATATAAGACAATATGTTTAATAAACGATCAGTGCTTTTCATGATATTTTCTCCATGAGAAACAATAACAATGAAAATATATAATGGCAAAAACTATTCTCAATATATGAGAAAGTTAATTCTTTAACCTATAAATATTTTAGAGTTTCCATAAAAATATCAACTGAACCTTCTATAATGATTGCACGAGTTAAATTGTGATTAAATGAACCTGATATGCGACAAATCTTTTATATTTTATTAATGTTAATAACGGCAAACACTGCGAATGCAGATGAAGTTTATTTGAAAAATGGTGATCGTTTGACAGGTACAATTATCTATTTAGAAGGGCAATATTTATTTGTTAAAACAGATTATGCGGGCACTGTAAAAATTAATAATGATAAAGTACTGACTTTTTCAGTTGCCAATCCTGTAACTATTAAACAAGATTTGTTCTCTTCTAATATTGTGGCGAAAGAAGCACATTTAAAACATTATAAATCTTCTACAGCAGGCAATGCTAAAAAGGTATTGGTAATTCAAAATGGTGATGGCATAACTGAAATCCCTATCACCGATGAATTAACCTTGGCAAAAACTAAAGGATCTTCACCTAAAAAAGAACCGTTGAAATATACAGGTGCGATTAATGTTGGTGCTTATATAGATACAGATACTTCGAAAACATCGCGTTATAGTTTTGATGGCACTTTGGGTATGAAATATGATTTTTGGCGTCATACTTTGAAGGGGAAGTTTTATCGAAAGACTGAAGATGAGAACACAAAAAGTTATTATCAGAATTTAGATTATTCAGCAGATAGATTCTTTTCTAAATCATTATTCTGGCAAGGGGCGATTTCTTATCAACATGATTGGATTGAAGATATTAGAGAGAATAAATCAATTGGTACAGGGCCAGGTTGGCAAGTTTGGGAAGATGAGCAATCTGCACTTTCATTAGCATCTTTGTTGAATTACCAGATGTTGGATTATCGTGATGGAGAACATAGCGATAATCCACAAATGGCTTTGAAATGGGATTTTTATCAGTATTTTGGTGATCGATCATTTAAATTTACAACTTCAGGTGAAATCGGGCGCAGTTTTGATCGAGAAGTTTTATTGGATTTAAAAGCACATGCTAATTTGTCATATAAGTTGACGGAATCGCTGTTATTAAATACTGGAATTACATTTGAGAAAGTTCGTGCAAAAGATGGTGATTCTCGTAATAAAAGCATTAATTTAGGTGTTGGTTATCAATGGTAAATATGAAAAATGATCAATAAAGGGCAGGGAATTGTGTATAGCAATGATTGGAGTGAACAAAACTTCTTAGTAGAACTATTAGAAGCACATCAATATGATGTTTCTCAATATCAATCGTTATTGGAGGTTCAATCTTTAACGCAAGGATTAGAGAAATTGAATTCGAATTTTAGTGTCGAATTATTGAGTTTATCTGAATCCATTGAGCATCCAAATTATTTCAGCCGCCGAGTCATTTTAAAATTGGATGATCAGCCAGTGATTTGGGCAGAAAGTTTATGTGATGTTCAAAGTGAATTTTGGCGTGAATATCTCAATTGTGGCACCCAATCTTTGGGCAGGAAATTATTTTCAGGTGATACAATTGAACGAACACCATTTTTTTATAAAATTTTTATAGATAAAGAATTACCATTTGATTTACCCAATGATTATTTAAGTGGGCAAATAATCATCGCAAGACAATCAGTATTTACTTATAAAAATGAAAAACTTTGCTTAACTGAATGGTATTTGCCGAATTTACAAGGATTTCTAGCAAATCAAAAATAAAGCATGAAAGGCAAAAATAAATAACTATAATGCAGCATAATATTTATCGAATAAAAGAAAAATAACTATGTCTCAAGAATTAATTATTGTTTTGCTCCTTTTGCTTGCTGCAATTATTGCCTTTATGATTAATAAACCACGAATGGATGTTGTGGCTGTTTGTGCATTATTGGCTTTGCCTGTTACTGGTAGTGTAACTTTAGATCAAGCTTTGGCAGGATTCAGTGATAGCAGCGTTTTAATTGTTGCTGTATTTTTCATTATTGGTGATGGTTTAGTACGAACTGGCGTTGCCTTTAAAGTAGGTGATTGGCTCGTTCGACAATCGAAAAATAGTGAAACAAGATTAATCGTATTATTGATGATCTCCGTAGCGCTATTAGGTTCTGTGATGAGTTCTACGGGAATCGTAGCAATCTTTATTCCCATCGTATTAAGTATTGCCACAAAAATGAAAGCGGATACTCGAAGATTGATGATGCCATTAAGTTTTGCAGGCTTAATCAGTGGCATGTTGACATTAGTATCAACGGCACCTAACTTAGTAGTTTCTGCACAATTAGAGCAAGCTGGACATCACTCTTTTGAGTTCTTTTCTTTTACGCCAATAGGTTTAATTATTCTATTTGTGGGCGTATTTTATATGCTATTTGCACGTAGATTCTTAAGTAAACCGAATGATAAAAATGGTGGCGTTCCTAAAGATGCTCGAGTGCATATTGAAGATTTAGTGCATCAATATAATTTAAAAGGACGCAATCACCGTGCGCGTATTGGTGAAGGATCGCCATTGGCTGGTAAGCGTTTGTCCGAGTTACATTTAAGAGAAAGACATGGTGCCAATATTATTGCAGTAGAACGTCGATTAAGCCGTATTAAGAACGTTGTGTTGGATGCTGTTTCGGATCGTGTTTTGCAAGAGAATGATATTTTATTATTTGATTTCTTCTATCCTGAACAGATCAATGATTTTTGCTTAGAATTTAAATTGATGTCGTTGCCATTATTGAGCAGTTACTTCAATGAACATTCTCGTGAAATTGGTATGGTTGAAGTAACCATTCATCCTGATTCTAATTTAATTGATAAAACAGTTTTAGAAAATGCTTTTAGATCTAATTACAATTTGAACGTGATTGGTATGAAGCGCAAAGGTGAAATTCTCGAAAGTGAATTATTGAGTGAGCGATTAAAGCAGGGCGATACTTTGCTCGTGATTGGTATGTGGAAAGATGTTCGTCAATTACAAACGATGAAGGATGATTTTGTTGTATTAACAGTGCCAGCAGAAATTGATGAAGTTGCGCCAGCAATGGAAAAAGCGCCATATGCAATTGGCGTATTGGTTGTGACAGTTGCATTGATGATCGCAGGTGTTTTTCCAACGGTATTGGTAGCAATTTTCGGTGCTCTTTTAATGGGAGCATTTGGTTGTATTACGATGGATAGCGCTTATAAGTCTATTCATTGGCCAAGTTTAATTTTGATCGTGGGAATGTTTCCATTCGCATTAGCATTGCAAAATACTGGCGGTGTTGATTTGGCTGTGAAATTCTTATTAGAAATTGGTGGCGATGCTAGCCCAAGAATATTATTAATGATGTTATTTGGTGTTACAGCGATCATTGGTTTATTTATTTCTAATACTGCCACGGCGATTTTATTAGCGCCGATTGCAATTCAAACAGCTGCAACATTGGGTGTTTCACCTTATCCATTTGCCATGACTGTGGCATTAGCAGCTTCCGCCGCATTCATTACGCCAGTTTCTTCGCCGGTGAATACATTAGTTGTTGCACCTGGGAATTATACCTTTGGTGACTTTGTAAAAGTTGGTTTACCTTTCGCGATGATTGTAATGTTCATTGCTGTGATTTTTGTACCGATTTTATTTCCAATATAATCAATATTAGCTATTCCATTTATATGATATATAAGTTTTAATGATACTTTAGACCAAAAGGAGAATGAGGAATGAAATACGCAAACCCAATTTTAGTGTTCGTAGATGTTCAAGAGAAATTGAATAATGTGATTCATGATAAAGATGAATTAATCCCTCGTTTAGAAAAATTATTAAAAGGTTTAGAATTATTGAATGTTCCTGTGCTTTGGTTGGAACAATATCCGCAAGGCTTAGGTGAAACTGTTGGATCATTGAAAGAATTATTAGTAGCTGGCGGTTATTCACCCACTGTGAAAAACACATTCAGTGCTTGGGGAAATCTAGAGTTTCAAGCAAAATTGAAAGAATCAGGTGCGGATCATATTTTATTAGCTGGCGTTGAATCTCATATTTGCGTGTTCCAAACAGCAAGAGATTTATTGCTCGAAAACTATGATGTGGACGTGATTGTGGATTGTGTTTCATCACGCACAAAAGAGAATAAAGATCTCGGAATTGATCGAATGATTGGTTATGGTGCAGGCACAACAGGTTTAGAATCTTTGTTATTTGAGTTATTAGAAACAGCAGAACATCCTAAATTTAAGGATATTAGCCGTTTGATTAAATAATGATATATCAAATATTTTGAAAAGGCTGATGGTTCAGCCTTTTTTATTATCAGCCATTTGGCATATAATGATTTTATAAGCTAATAATAACGATAAAGGCAATTGAATCATGATTTTGTTTATAACTTTACTCATCAACAACATGATTGGGCATTATGATTTTCAATATAAATATATTAGCTTTGCTGCATGGATTGAAAAGCTAGGCACATTATTTGATAAGTCATTAGAGTTTTTAAGGCAATATCCCGTCTATGTGTTTTTTGGTGCTGTCACGATTACGGCTGGGTTTGGATATGCTTATCAGAAATCTATTGATCCAATGATGGCAAAAGAAATGTATTTATTAACGTATTCATATTGGTTGAGTACGTATGTTTGGTTCGTAATATATATATTCATTTTTATAGATTTAGTATTTTATTTAAAGTTAAAAAAGATTTGGGCGTTGCTGAAGTGCGAAGATTTTACAAATGCAAAGCAGCTGATGTTACAGATCACACAAATTCCTATTAATAATATGAATGATATTTACAATGAGTTAGTTATTTGGATCACACATAATTCTCTATATCGAATCTTTTTACCGTTGTTTTATTACATGTTAGGTGATTTGCCATTTGTATTAGGTTATTACATGCTGTATCCATTTTTTAGACAATTGCCAAAATTACATTATCTTATTCTTTATTTTCCAATAATTTTACTAGCAATTGTTGGCACTATTTTATCTGTATTAACTGGAAATATTGCTAGCATTATCGATGAATCATGGGGCGCAATACGTTATTGTTCAAAAAATGAATCTATTTTACAAAATAGTGATGCTAACTATTTATCTGTAGGATTCATGATATCTATGGGGGTTAATATTCGATATCATAATATTTATAATCAGCAGCTCATTGACTCACCAAAAATTCAAAAAGAAACAACACAGGGTGAATTGAATGAGTGGGCTATTCAGCATTTACTTAAAGATAGAAATATTACTTTGCCGATCTATGCTTTATGTCTAGGCTCTGTGATTAAATATTTTTTATTTGGTTCGCTTTGAGTAAAAATCTTGATTAAAAGCAGTTCTATCACAGTTATTGATTAGATTCGCTGGTAAAATGGAGAAAGATCCCCATTTCTGTATTAGGATTATCAACAAAATTTATATTAAGTTAGGGAGCATTGGATAATGAGTGAATTGAATTATCAAGACGGCACAGTGTTAGAAAATAGAGATCATGCAATTTTTATTGAAGCAAATTTTAAAACAGATGATTTAGATGCAATTAAAGATGCGATTGGTGATTTCAGTGCGCGCCTTCGTTCATATAAAACGCGCTTTGGTCACATGGGATTATCTGCTGTTTTAGCATTTGGGCGTGATGCTTGGACAAAGCTCTCAGGCGATGCTGAAAGTGCAGAAGAGTTACATGACTTACAAACTATGGCAAAAGGCATGGTGCAAGGTACTCAGCGCGATATGTTTGTGCATATTTTGTCTTATGAGCACAAAATGAATTTTACATTGGCGCAAGATTTTGTGAGCTGCTTTAAAGATCTCATTACGATTGAAGAAGAAGTTCATGGCTTTCGTTGGTTAGAAGCGCGTGATTTAAGTGGCTTTGTGGATGGTACAGAAAATCCTAAAGGTTTACAGGATCGTGCAGATGTTGCGATCATTCCTGAAGGCAAAGATGCTGGTGGAAGTTACGTGATCGCTCAGCGCTGGGTGCATGATATTGATAAATTCAATACATTTGATTTGGCGAAACAAGAAGGCACATTTGGTCGTACTAAGCATGATGATATTGAAATGGCTGATGAAGATAAGCCAATTGGTGCACATACAGAGCGCGTTGTGATCGAACAAGATGGCGAAGAATTAGAAATCGTGCGTCAAAGTTTGCCGTATGGATATGCATCTTCTGAGAAAGGATTATATTTTGTGGGCTACTGTGCAAAATTATCATCCATTGATGCAATGTTGAAAAATATGTGTGGTGAAAATGATGAACATTTTGATCTCATGTTTGGTTATACAAAAGCAGTGACAGGCAGCTATTTATATGTGCCTTCGATGGATCAATTGGATAATTTATAATATTTGTCAGGTTTGAACGAATATTAAGCGAAACAGTGAAGTTTCGCTTCTCATTTCATACAAACTGTATTAATGTGAATCTGTAGAAAGTAGTCGTAGAAAAAGAATTTAGAATAGATTGTTTCAACTCGATAGATAAGGAGTAGCTATATGAATATTAATATAACTGGCGATGGTTTAGAGTTAACACCTGCACTACACGAACACGTTAAAGAGCGTTTGAATAAAATCGAACGTCATCGTGATCAAATCACACAAGTAGACGTTGTTTTATCTGTAACAAATAAACGTCAAAAAGCTGAAATCACTATGATAGTGCCTCATTCACCAGATATTAATGCTGAATCAACAACAGACGATTTATATATATCTATTGATGAGGCTGTAGATAAATTAAGTAAACAATATCTGAAGATGAAAGACAAAGCGATGACATTGCAGCGTCAGCGTCAGGAGCATGAAAAAGAAGAATCAGAGGAAGTTGCAGAGTAATATTTGCACTTTCAAAACCTTAAAAATGGTAATCTATTTTTAAGGTTTTTTTATGCGTGAAAGAAATGAATAAAATTATTATGAGCATTGCATTGTTGGGCTTTGCTGTTGCTTATGTTGCATGGCACATTGTTTATCGAAATGA
The DNA here is from genome assembly GCA_030149965.1 of Wohlfahrtiimonas sp. Classification (GTDB taxonomy): domain Bacteria; phylum Pseudomonadota; class Gammaproteobacteria; order Cardiobacteriales; family Wohlfahrtiimonadaceae; genus Wohlfahrtiimonas. The sequence continues at coordinate 13,722 of JASLHB010000095.1, forward strand.
TCCAAAAATTAATATAATTGATAACTTGGCCATTAAAAATAGTGCAACTGATCAATTACCTTTTCAATGGTTAAGGCAAAGTTATGTCACCAAAAATGGCACAGAATCCTTAGTGGAAGAAAAGGAAGAGTGCTTCAGTTTATATGAATTGAAAACGTTATATTCTGCGGATAAAGATGTGAAAAATTTACAGAAATTTTGTGATAGCGCAGTTGAAAATACAGTAGATGGGTATAAAATTTCAGCTTCTTGCAAAAATCAATCAGCAAGATTTTATGTAGATGTTAAATTAACCACCATGCATTACAAATTGCATGAATGGCAACAAACAATTCTTGATATTAACCATACAATGATCCAGCAAGAAAGGATCACTTTCCAACAACAGGGAACATGCAATGTTACCAATTGATTTATCAGCAAAACATCTCGTGATCGGATTTGGCATCACAGGCTTATCCGTTGTCAAAACATTGGATTATTTGGGTGCTCAGCACATTTGGGCAACGGATTCGCGTGATAATCCACCGAATAGCGATGAAATTAAAATGATCGCAACAGAGATTTTTGAAGGTGGATTCAATCATGATTGGTTAGATCAATGTGATTATTTATGGTTAAGTCCAGGTGTTCCATTAGCGACGTCTGAATTGCAAGCTTGTTTACAGCGTTTGCCGAAAGATCGCGTGGGCGGTGATATTGAGTTATTTGCTCGTTTAACTCAAAAAGATACGATTGTTGGAATCACTGGCACGAATGGTAAAAGTACGGTGACAACATTAACAGCTGATATTTTGTCGAATGATCGTGAACATATATTTGTGGGTGGCAATTTAGGTGAGCCTGCTTTGAACTTATGGTTAGAAGTTCAGCATGAAAATATTCAAGATCCTACGTATGTTTTGGAGTTATCAAGTTTTCAATTGGAAACAACGGATAATTTAAATGTAGATGTTGGTGTAATTTTGAATTTAGCGCCAGATCATTTGGATCGTTACAATGGCTTTGATGATTACGCAAATGCGAAATTCAAGTTATTAGATATGGCGAAATGTTGGGTTGTGAACGATGAAGATCAATATCTCATGGATCATATCGCAAGTCGTGCAATGCAAAAGCCAATGACAGGTTTTGCATTGAAGCAAACTGTTGAGGCAGGTTGGCAAATGAGTTGGCAGGATGGACTACCTGTAGCAATTACAAATCATTCTATTTCAATTCCATTGAATGAAATTAGTATTGGCGGATTGCATAATTATGCGAATGTTATGGCATCTTGTTGTATTGCAGATGATTTGAAGGTTAGCGAACAAGCCTTAAGACAAACCGTTCAAACGTATCAAGCATTGCCTCATCGTTGTGTTTTAGTAAAAGAGATCAATAATATTCGTTATTATAATGATTCTAAAGCAACAAATTTACCTTCAACTGTTGCGGCGATTGAAGGATTCTTAGAGCCAAAATGGTTAATTTTAGGCGGAGTCACGAAAGATCAAGATTTCTCTGAGTTAATGACATTATTGGATAATCCAAATATGCTGGGCATTTATTTAATTGGTAAAGATGTCTCGGCGATTGCACCACATATTCCAGCAAACTGTGAATCACATTATGTGGAAACTTTAGAAAATGCAGTCAGAGAAATCTATGCACGTGCAAAGAGTGGAGATGTTGTATTATTCTCGCCTGCATGTGCTAGCTTCGATCAGTTTAAAAGTTTCAATGATCGCGGTGAGCATTTTATTCGTATTGTTGAAGCTTTAGAGAAATAGTTTGTATGTTTAAAGAGTCTTTAAATTCACCTGCAAAAGTTCACTTAGATGCATGGTTGTTATCAGTTGTTGCTGTATTATTAATGATTGGTGTATTGATGGTGACATCAGCATCTTCATTCACTACAGAAAAATATGATGTTGGTATTTATCATTATAGTATCCGCCAGATGATCTACATCGCGATTGGCATTATTGGCGGTACTTTGGCATTTATGATTTCTATGAAAGGTTGGTATGAAATTTCGGGTAAATTATATTGGGCTGCATTACTGATTTTAATTCTGGTATTAATCCCAGGTATCGGGCGAGAAATTAATGGCGCAATGCGCTGGATCCCTTTAGGGATTATCAATTTTCAGCCATCTGAATTGGCAAAATTATTTGCTTTTATCTATATCGCGGGATTCTTGGCGCGCCATAATGAAGAAATAAGACATAAAATGTTATTTCTCCTAACGCCTTTATTTGCTTTAGGTATTTTAGGCGTATGTCTATTATTAGAACCTGATTTTGGATCAACAGCTGTATTGATGGGTGTAGGATTAGCAATGATATTTATCGCAGGTGTTTCTGCTTGGCGATTTTCCATTATGATTATAGTGACAATGGCCGGAATGATCGGGTTAGTGCTAGCAGCACCTTATCGTGTAGCACGATTAAAAACATTTTTAGATCCTTGGGAATATCAATTTGGTGAAGGATTTCAGCTCATCAACTCATTAATGGCAATTGGTCGAGGCGAATTAATGGGTACAGGCATTGGCGAAAGTATTCAGAAATTAGGATATTTACCTGAAGCACATACAGACTTTATCTTTGCAGTTTATGCGGAAGAAACTGGATTCTTCGGTGTGGCATTTTTAGTGTTTTTATTTTTAATGCTGATTTCTCGTGCATTTATGATTGGTAAGCGCGCAGAATTTTGTCAAATGAAGTTTGGTGCTTATTTGAGTTATGGTATTGGATTATGGATTGTTGGTCAGGCATTTATTAATCTTGCAGTTGCGATGGGGCGTTTGCCAACTAAAGGTTTAACTTTACCACTGTTAAGTTATGGTGGTTCAAGTATGATCACAGTATTGATTGCTATTGGTATTTTGTTTAGGATCGATATTGATTCAAAACATGAGTTACAAAAAATAAATGAAAAGGCTAAATTAAATGAATCAGAACCCACAGAAAGTTGATGTTGTCATTATGGCAGGTGGAACAGGCGGCCATATTTTTCCTGGGCTTGCTGTGGCGAATCGTTTACGAGCACAAGGGTTGACAGTTGCTTGGTTAGGCGCTCACGGTTTAGAAACAAAGTTAGTGCCTAATCATAATATAGATTTGTATACATTATCTATCAAAGGATTGCGTGGCAATGGTTTAAAAGGTTGGTTGACTTTACCTAAAAAATTATTGAATGCAGTTTCTGAAGCGAAAGTGATTTTGCAAAAATTACAACCTAAATGTGTGATTGGCTTTGGTGGATTCGCATCAGGTCCAGGTGGAATCGCAGCAAAGATGTTAAATATTCCATTAATTATTCATGAACAAAATGCCATTCCAGGTTTAACAAATCGTTGGTTAGCGAAAGTGAGTACACGTGTTTTAACAGGCTTTCCATTGGATGAATGGGCAAATAGCAGATATGTAGGCAATCCTGTGCGTGATGAGTTGTTTCAATTACCATCACCCAAAGAACGTTTTAGTCATCGATCAGATGAATTGAGGGTTTTGGTGATTGGTGGTTCACAAGGCTCGCGTTTTGTGAATACGATTGTGCCAAAGATTGTTTCAGGTTCATCTAGAAAAACTTTAGTCTGGCATCAAACAGGCGAAAAGCTTTTTTTAGAAGCGGAAAAAGGTTGGTTGGATGTCAATATACAACCTTATCGTTTAGCGCCATTTATTGAGAATATGGCTGAAGCTTATGCATGGGCGGATATTATTATTTGCCGTGCAGGTGCTTTAACATTAGCAGAATTAACAGCTGTTGGTTTAGGTAGTATTTTGATTCCATTGCCAACAGCAGTGGATGATCATCAAACAAAAAATGCAGCATTTTTAGTAAATAGTAGTGCTGCGTACTGTATTAATGAAAAACAATTTAATCAAACAGAGATTATTGCACTATTGAACGACTTAACACTTGAACGCCGATTAGAAATGGCGGAAAATGCTCGTAATAATGCAAAACCAAATACAGTGGCAGAGATTGTTAGTACAATTGAAACAACTTTTGGATGCTCAAATTTAAATTAGAAAGGATGTTATTTTGACACAAACAATGCACTACAAACGCGCAGGTAATATGCGTCGAATTAATCGAATTCACTTCATCGGAATTGGTGGCTCAGGCATGTGCGGTATTGCTGAAGTTTGCTTGAATTTGGGCTATGAAGTAACAGGTTCTGACATCAGTTTATCTTCAACAGTCGAGCATTTAATTTCTTTAGGCGCATTAGTGAAGATTGGTCATGATGCATCTTATGTGGATGGTGCAGATGTGATTGTCGTATCTACGGCAGTGCAAAGCGATAATCCAGAAGTTGTTGCGGCGAAAACTGCAGGTATTCCAATTATTGCGCGTGCACAAATGCTTGGCGAATTGATGCGATTCCATTATGGTATTGCTGTTGCCGGTACGCATGGTAAAACAACCACAACAAGTTTATTGGCATCGATCTTAGAAGAAGCGGGATTGGATCCTACATTCGTTGTAGGTGGACGAGTGAATAAGGCTAACAATAATAATGTATCGAGCTCGCAATTAGGTTTAGGTGAATACTTTGTGGCAGAGGCAGATGAATCAGATGCTTCATTCTTACATTTGCGCCCAATGGCTGCGATTGTAACTAATATCGACAAAGATCACATGTCCACTTATGCAGGTGATTTTGAAACATTGAAGAAAACTTTCGTGGATTTTTTACATCATTTACCGTTTTATGGTTTGGTTGTACTGTGCATTGATAATCCTGGCATTCGTCAAATTATCCCATCTTTGCAGCGCCCATTTTTAACGTATGGTGAATCAGAAGATGCAGATTTCCAATTGTTAAAATACCATTCAGATAAGTTAAACACTGAGTTTATAGTTAAAACACCATTTGGTATTAGTGAGTTTACAGTTGCATTGCCGGGTAAACACAGTGCATTGAATAGTATTGCAGCTATGGCAATTGCAACAGATTTAGGTGTTTCTGCACCAGCAATTCGTCGTGGTTTAATGAAGTTTAAAGGTGTTGGTCGTCGTTTTCAAATGCATCCAGATGTTCCATTATCAGCTGGTGGTACAGTTTCTGTGATGGAAGATTATGGTCATCATCCAACTGAAATTCAAAGTGTAATGAATGCATTGACAGAAGCTTATCCGAAAAAACGAATCGTACTAGTATTTCAACCGCATAGATATTCACGTACAGAAGAGTTATTTGCAGAGTTTGTAGATGTTTTGAAAGATTATCCAAATATGATTCTAACGAATATTTATCCTGCCGGTGAAAAAACAATTGAAGGCATTAGCACTGAAAAATTAATTGAAAGAATAGAAAAAGAATCTGGCCATAAGATTTGTTTTGCAGAAGAATTAACAGATGTTCGTACTTGTTATCAAGCAATTGCACAAGATAATGATTTGGTTGTGATGATGGGCGCAGGAAGTATTGGTGGTGTTGCAGCGAATTTCTACAAAGGAGGACCATTATAATGACAACAATTGATCCTAAATTATTTGGTAAAGTTGCAGTTTTATTGGGTGGTACATCATCTGAGCGCCAAGTTTCTTTATGGTCAGGTGAAGCAGTGCTAGAAGCGTTATTGCGTCAAGGTGTAGATGCACATGGTATTGATACGCAAGAAGTTAATTTAGCTACGTATCTTGTTGAGCATCAATTTGATCGTGTAATGAATAGCTTGCATGGTGGCTTTGGCGAAGATGGTACGATTCAAGCTTTATTAACGTATCTCAATATTCCTTATACAGGTAGTGGAATGTTAGGTTGTGCGATTGGTATGGATAAATTACATACAAAAGCAATTTGGCAGGCTAAGGGTTTACCTGTTTTACAGTCATTTGAATTGAAAACTGAAGCAGATGTGAGTCGCGTTGCTGAGATGGGAATTTTTCCATTGGCAGTGAAGCCAAGTGCAGATGGATCAAGCGTTGGAGTGAGCAAGGTTGAGCGTAAAGAAGATTTGCTCAATGCTTGGCAAAATGCGCAAGGTAAAAGCGGTACAATTTTTGCAGAGCCATGGATTGTGGGTAAAGGCGAATATACATGCGCAATTTTGAATGGTAAGGCTTTACCTTTGATTCGTATGGAAACAGACTTAACATTTTATGATTTTGATGCAAAATATTTGCGTGATGATACTCGTTATTTCTGTCCTTGTGGCTTGGATTCAGAAATTGAAGAGAATATTCAGAAAATTTGTGAAGATGCATTTTATGCAGTATCTGGCAAAGGCTGGGGTAGAGTGGATTTAGTTTTAGATCAGGATGGTTTGCCTTGGTTATTAGAAGTGAATATGTCACCAGGTATGACAGGTCATTCATTAGTACCAATGGCTGCGAAAACAACGGGCGTAGATTATGATTCGTTGTGTATAGAAATTTTAAAAACATCATTGTAGTGATTGAATGAAGCAAGCAAGACCCAAATCAGTCCAAAGCAAAAAAAAGATTGAAAAAGACAGTGAGCAAATTATCGTCGCGACCAGTTGGTCGCGTCGTCGTAAGCGCGGCGTACGCCATAAAAAACCATTTGACTGGAAACTGTTTTTTGCCAAATCTTGGCATTACAGCCGTTTTACATTCCGAATGTTACTTTTAGCATCATTGTTTTTAATTCCATATATGGGATGGCAATATATTTCGATTAATAATGTTTTTCCAATACAGAAGGTATCTATTCATTCTGAAGAAAAGTATTTAACGGGTGATCGTAAACAAAAATTATTGGATCCATTACAGGGACAAAATTTTGTGAGTTATGATCTTGAATTATATCGTCATGAAGTTGCAAAAAATCCTTGGGTTAAATCTATTGAAGTGACGCGTCGCTGGCCAGATCAAATTGATTTATTTATCGAAGAGAAAAGACCAGTTGCTCTCTGGAATGATCTTTATTTAATTGAGGCTGATGGCACTATATTTGAACCTGATTTGATGCCATCAGAAATCATGATAAGCTTACAAGGCAATTCAGACCAAAAACATAAACTTTTAGAAGGTATGAAAACTAGTCAGCGATATCTTCATTCAATTGGTTTGAATGTTGAAAAAATTATTATGGATTATCGCGGTGCTTGGACAATTGTTTTAGAAAATGATGTAGAATTGTATCTTGGTGCAAAATTTTTTGAGGAAAGGCTCAGAAAGTTTGTAATGCACTATCCTTCATCTATTCGTTCGAAGATGGATAACATCATCGCGATAGATTTTAGATATGATCATGGATATGCTTTAAAGTGGAAACGGTAAGAGATTATGGTAAATAATAATCGTGTAGCAGAAGAAAGAGAAGCAGGTTTAGTCGTTGGGCTAGATATTGGTACAAGCAAAATTCTTGCCGTTGTTGCTGAGGTGCATGATGATAAAGTCATCGTTAAAGGCTTGAGCTCTCAAAAAACTTATGGTGTATCTGGTGGTACGATTTCAGATATTGAACAAGTCTCTGGTGCAATTAAAAATGCAATTAAATCATTGGAGCAGCAAGGGCAATGTGAAGTTTTTTCATTGTCTGCCTCTGTGACAGGCGAGCATATTAGTTGTGATGAATCAGCAGGAATGGTGCCGATTAATCGCAAGGAAGTAACTTATAAAGATAAAGAAGAAGTATTAAGAAATGCTCGTGATCTTGCCATTCCTCAGGGTAGTGAAGTGATTCATGTTATTCCTCAGGAATATGAAATCGATAAGCAGAAAGGTATTACGAATCCGATTGGAATGACAGGTATTCGCTTAGATGTTAAAGCATTGGTTGTGACAGCATCATCTAATGTTTTGAATAATACTCGCAAATGTATTCAGAAATGTAATTTTGGCGTGGATAATTTTGTATTCCAAGGTGTTGCATCATCATTGGCTGTATTGACCGAGGATGAAAAACGTTTAGGTGTATGCTTAGTGGACATTGGTAGTGGTACTGTGGATTTAGCTATTTACCTTAATGGTGCTTTGAAGGATGTCTTCAGTATTCCATTTGCAGGTGATCGTGTAACTATGGATATAGCTGCTGTAATGCACATGAGTACCGATGTTGCTGAAAGTTTTAAAGTGAAATTTGGTTCTTGTCGATCTGATATGGTTTCTCATGGTGAAATGGCCGAATTGCCAATGCAACATGGTGTTAAGAGTATTTCTCGTGTAGAGTTGTCTAGTATCATAGAAGCTCGTTATGAAGATTTCTTTGGATTAATTCGTCAAGAGCTTAAACGTAATTATTATGATCATATGCTAGGTGCTGGTTTTGTTTTTACTGGTGGTGGCGCTTTGGTTGAACATATTGAATATGCAGCAGAGGAATATTTTGATATGCCTGTGCGTGTAGGATTTGTTAAAAATGTTGAGGTTTGTAAAGAATTGGCAGATCAATATATTGATATTCGAGATCCTAGATATGCTAATGTGATCGGTCTGTTAAAGACGCAACAAGAGCATTATTTACATAGCCAAAGAAGAGATGGGGAAGAGCCAAAGGAAAGTTTTTTCCAGAAATTTAAAAAAGGGTTAAAGCAATATTTTTAAAGGTAAGAAAATTTTGCTATAATGGCGTGAATTATATTTTTTTTTATGGGGTTTTATAGATGCCAGTTTTTGAATTACACCAAGACTTTGAAGACCAAAAACCAATTATAAAAATTATTGGCGTTGGTGGCGCTGGTGGCAATGCTGTAACTCATATGGTAGATTCTGGATTAAAAGGCGTAAGCTTTTTATCCGCAAATACAGATGCTCAAGCACTTAAGAAAACAAAAGCAGAAGTGATGATTCAATTAGGATCATCTTTAACAAAAGGCTTAGGTGCTGGCGCAAACCCAGAAATTGGTCGACAAGCAGCTTTAGAAGATAAAGAGCGTATTAAAGAAGCATTAGATGGTGCAAATATGGTCTTCGTTGCTGCTGGTATGGGCGGTGGAACTGGCACAGGTGCCGCGCCCGTAATTGCAGAAACTGCACGGGAAATGGGTATTTTAACAGTTGCTGTTGTATCTAGGCCTTTCAGCTTTGAAGGTAAAAAACGTGAAAATTCTGCAAATGCTGGTTTAAAAGTATTGGCTGAACATGTTGATTCATTGATTACTATTCCTAATGAGCGTTTATTGACTGTATTAGGTAAAACTGCAAGTTTGGTTGAAGCTTTTGCAGCTGCAAATAATGTATTATATAACGCTGTTCAAGGGATTTCAGAAAGCATCATTAAACCAGGTTTAATCAACTTGGACTTCAATGATGTTAAAACTGTTATGAGCCAGCAAGGTATGGCGATGATGGGTGTGGGTTCTGCTTCTGGTGATAACCGCGCAAGAGAAGCAACTCAAGAAGCAATTGCTTCACCATTGTTAGATAATATTAATTTAGCAGGCGCTAAAGGTATTTTAGTAAATATTACTGGTGGTGCAGGTTTATCGATTGGTGAATACCATGAAGTTGGTCATATGATCAGCGAGTACGCTTCAGAAGAAGCGACAGTTATCATTGGCACGGCCATCGAAGAAGAATTAGGTGATGAGTTACGCGTTACAATTATTGCAACAGGGTTAGATGCACCAAGAGATACTACAACAGCTCCGGCTGCACGTCGTCGTGTTCAACAAGAAGATGATTATGAAGCAGATCGTAAATCAGAGCGCCGCAGTTCTCAGCAGGATAAATTATTTGGTGAAATCTTAGATATTCCAGCATTTTTGAGAAAGCAATCAGACTAAATGATTAAACAAAGAACTTTAAAACAGAAAATATCAACAGTTGGTATTGGCTTACATTCAGGGAAAAAAGTTTCTCTAGTTTTGACACCAATGCCAGTTGATTTTGGTATTCAGTTTAAACGCAGTGATATGGAAAATAGTACTCCTTTTGCAGTATCTGCTGAAGGTGTTATTGACACTATGCTTGCAACTAAAATTGCAAGTAATCCAGAATCAAAAGAAACTGTATCGACAGTTGAACATTTAATGGCTGCATTGGCAGCGTTTGGTGTAGATAATGTGTTGATTGAAGTGAGTGCTGCTGAAGTGCCTATTATGGATGGTAGTTCTGCACCTTTCGTTTACTTGCTACAATCAGCAGGTGTTATTGATCAAGATGCACCAAAGCGCTTCATTAAGATTAAAAAAACTGTTTCAGTGAAAGAAGATGATAAACTTGCAAAGTTAGAACCATATAATGGTTTTGCTTTAGACTTTACGATTAAATTTGATCATCCTGTGTTAAATCGTACAGGCGATCATGTTGAATGTGATTTCTCTGCAAAAGCTTTCATTGATGAGTTTTCTCGCGCAAGAACATTTGGTTTTATGCGTGATTTTGAAAGAATGCGTGAACTAAATCTGGGGTTAGGTGGTAGTTTAGATAATGCTATCGTTGTTGACGATTACCGCATTTTGAATGAAGGTGGTTTGCGTTACCCAGATGAATTTGTTCGTCATAAGCTTTTGGATGCCGTTGGTGATCTTTACCAATTGGGTTTCCCTATTTTGGGTAAGTTTGTGGGTTATAAAGCAGGACATAGATTAAATAATCTTCTAATTCGTGAATTAATGAATTCTCCAGATGCCTACGAATGGGTAACTTGTGAGGAAGAAGAGTTCTCAATTTTAACTCAATTTACTTTACCAACTTTTGTACACGCTTAAATATTTTCTTTTTCGAACTTTTATAGTAGAATAAGACGTTATTTTTGTGCTTCTAATGTATCGTGTCTCTATATTTTAAAAGAAGTGCTGTGTTATTTAATTACTTATATTTTTAGGATTTTTATTTTATGGTTACAATTCGTTTAGCACGTGGTGGATCTAAGAAGCGCCCTTTCTA
>JASLHB010000058.1 GCA_030149965.1 Wohlfahrtiimonas sp.
CCTTTACCTGTGTATAAACCTGGTTTTTGAGCAATGAATGTAATTGTTTCTGTTGCTTTCACTGCTTCACTTAGGATCGCACCAGTATTGGCATTTAAACCAGATGGCACGTCTAGAGAAATCACAGGTTTGCCGCTACGATTAATCAACATCGCAGCACCTAGCCATTCACCTGATAAAGCACGGTTTACACCTGTTCCCATCATCGCATCAATGATTAAATCAGCATCATCTAAGCAACTTGAAGTGAATGATTCACAAGGTACGCCCTTGCCTTTTGCAGCCAAATAAGCTTTACGCACATCATCCACTAAGTTATTAGGATCTGCTAAGTAGAAAATTTTAACTTCAAAGCCTGCGCTCAATGCTTGTTGTGCAAAGAAATAGCCATCACCACCATTTCGCCCAGCACCGACAATCACAGCAATCTTTTTCACATCTGGATATGACTTATAGAGATATCCCAGCACAAATAATGCCGCACGCTGCATTAGTGTAATCGACGCGATATTGAGCACTTCTAGTGCGCGTTTCTCGATATCCTTGATGGCATGAATGTCATACAAAGGTGTTGAAGCGTTTTTCATAATACTTAACAATCCTATAAAATATGTGACTGAGCTAATTTAGAAACCGATAAGTTGACTAAAATAGTCCTAAGATTTGGAGCTGTATAGCATTCGACCATTTTTTATACAGCGAACAGTGCTAATGTAGCGAAATGTTTGAGGCACAACATAGAAATCAATGCGCTCATTGACTTATGTCAAACCATACATGCGCTTCATTCGTTTAAACTGCCATTGCAAGCGTAAATTCGATAAGATTGCTGAACAGGTTAGACCAATAATTAAACCAATCCATACACCTTCTGCCTGCATATTTTTTGTCACCGCTAAATAATAACCAATCGGCAATGCAACTAACCAATAAGATGTAATACCAATCACCATTGGTGCTTTAGTATCTTTCATACCACGCAAACAACCCGCTGCCGCAATCTGTAAACCATCTGGCAATTGGAAAATAATAGAGAAAATCAACAAATGTGCACTGAGTTTTAAAATCTCAGGATCATCGGTAAATACCATTGGTAAATATGATTTCAAAGCAAAGAGATAAATACCTGTGCCAATCATAATTCCAAAACATGTTAAACGACCCATTTTCGCAATACGAATTGCACCTTCATAATCTTTACGCCCCATTCTCTGTCCAATCAATGCGATCAATGCAAATGAAGTGCTGAGTGGTACCATGAATGATAAGCTCGTGATGTTCAGTGCAATTTGATGACTGTTAATCACAATCTCACCAAAGCGCCCCAAGATTAATCCTGATACTGAGAATAATGCAACTTCTGCAAAAATAGATGCACCATTGGGGACACCAACTTGCAACAAGCCTTTCACTTGTTTAAAAATACGCGCACGATAACGGAACAAATTCAAAGTTTTCAAACGTGGTTCCACACGATAAAACATCAGCATACTAATCAACATACTCCACATTGCAAATGCTGTACCCAAACCTGAACCAATGACGCCATAACTTTTCAAACCAATTGGCTCATAACCATAAACCAAGAAATAGTTCATCACACCATTAATCACAAAACCAACGAATGTCACAATCGTTACAGGCACAGGACGTGCAACACCTTCACACACACAACGCAATGTATTGAATAAAAAGATGGCAGGCACGCCAACAGATAATGCACGCAAATAATCCACTGATAATGGAATCACATCATCCTGCACTTCAAAGAATCGCAAAATATGCTCTGAATTCCACATAATCGTAATCGCAATCACAGAGAAAACAAGCGCAACTGAAACACCACCATGAAATATTGTCGGAATACGTTTCATACGATTAGCACCAAATTGGTGCGCTGTTAAAATCGTCACAGCCATCAATGTGCCACTTGCGAATAATAAAATTGGGTTCCATACAAATACGCCCGTCGCAACACCAGATTGCACAAGCGCATCAAAATGCCCAGTAATGGCAATATCTGTCGTTCCCATACCCACTTGCAATAGCTGAGTACACAAAATTGGGAAAGCCAACATGATGAGCGCTTTAAATTCCGCGCCCACAAAAAGTTTTTTCATCCAAATTCCTTATTAAAATATTATGTCATTTTGCCACTGGCATTTGATGCACCAATTCAATCACACCATTGATACAGAACTGAACGCCCATACAAACTAATAGAAAACCCATGATACGGGAAATTGCATCAATGCCACTTTGACCAATTTTCGCGACAATTTTTGCTGAACTTTTTAAACAGAACCATAAGAATAAGCATAGTCCAATAAAAGAGATTATGGGTGCAGTTAACATAATCCACATCGGCGCACCAAAACTTGGCAATGTCGATGCAATACTGATGATCATCGCTATTGTCCCAGGGCCAGCAAAGCCAGGCATTGTTAATGGTATAAATGCCAAACTAGATGAACTTGTGCCTTTGCCTTTTAATTCATCTTTCTTACTTTCTAGCTCAGGGGAAGTTGATGAATTTTGAGAAGGAAATAGCATTTGAAAACCGATCACCATTACAATCAATCCACCAGCTATACGAAGCCCAGGAATGGAGATCCCAAAAACTTTCATCACAATATGACCACAATAGAAACTGATTAACATCAGTGCCAATGAATATTTAGCAGCTTGCTTAGCCTGTTTATTTTTTTCTTCATCAGGCAAACGCGCGCCTAAACTCATCATCATAGTGGCAGATACTAAAGGATTCGCCAAAGGTAACAACATAAAGAAAACAACAAAAATAATTTTTCCAAATTCAAACATGCGATTTCTCCTTTAGATAAAAAAAGATAAGGCAGGTGATGCCTGCCTTATCTGAATTTAATGTAGTAATTATTCTACCGCATCGCCACCAGATGATGTCTCATCGACGGCTTCCACATTCCCTTCAGTTTCTAGGCTTTCATCAGTTTCATCAATCTCTTCTGCTTCAACCGCAGTTAAGCCAACCAATTTGTCCGATGCATCCAAGCGGATCAAGCGAACACCTTGTGTGTTACGGCCTAAAATAGAAATTTCGGAAACTCGTGTACGAACCAATACGCCATTACTTGAAATTAGAATAACTTCTTCTTCCTCTTTCACCAAACATGCGCTGATGACATTACCGTTACGCTCAGAAGTTTGGATACCAATCATCCCTTTACCACCACGACGATGGCGTGTAAATTCTTCTGTACGAGTACGTTTACCGTAACCATTTTCTGTCGCAATCAATACCACGCTATCATCATTTGGAATGATCATCGATAAGATTGTTTGCTCTTCAGTTAGGTTCATGGATTTAACACCACGCGCACCACGGCCAGTATCACGAACATCTT
>JASLHB010000065.1 GCA_030149965.1 Wohlfahrtiimonas sp.
CAGCAAGAATTAGAGCAAAACTTAAATGTTTGCCCAAAATGTGATCACCACATGAAAATTTCTGCAAGAAGTCGTTTATTAAACTTCTTGGATACTGGTTCAACTGAAGAAATTGCTGGCCATTTAGAGCCTGTAGATTTCTTAGGTTTTAAAGATGTTGAGCCGTATAAAAACCGCATCAGCAAAGCACAAAAAGCAACTGGCGAAAAAGATTCAATGATTGCAATGTCAGGTACGTTGAAAAACATTCCTGTGGTTGCATGTGCATTTGAATTTGACTTCATGGGCGCATCTATGGGCTCTGTTGTGGGTGAACGTTTCAAACGCGCAGCCGACTTAGCATTTTCAGAACGCAGACCACTAATCGTATTTGCAGCAAGCGGTGGTGCACGTATGCAGGAAGGTTTAACATCTTTGATGCAAATGGCAAAAACTTCTGCAATCATTGGGAAAATGAATGATGAGCAAATTCCATTCATTTCTGTATTAACACATCCAACTTATGGTGGTGTTTCTGCAAGTTTTGCAATGCTGGGTGACATCATTATCGCTGAACCGAAAGCATTCATCGGCTTTGCTGGCCCTCGCGTAATCGAACAAACTGTTCGTGAAAAATTACCTGAAGGCTTCCAACAAAGTGAATTCTTATTGGAAAAAGGCGCAATCGATATGATCATTGATCGCCGTGAAATGCGTAATGAAATTTCTTCAATTTTGTCGAAGTTATATCAATTACCTGAACCTTTCGCAGAATCATCTTTCCAACAGCCAGAAGATACAGCAGAATAAAATGCCTAAAAATCTTAACCAATGGTTAATAGAGCTCGAAAAAATCCATCCTTTAGCGATGGATTTTAAGTTAGAGCGCATCCAAAAAGTTTTCCAACAATTAAATATTTTGCCAATCGCTCCATTTGTGATTACTGTCGCAGGGACGAACGGTAAAGGCTCAACCACCAATACAATTGCATCCATTTGTCAATCTGCTGGCGTTTCAGTTGGATTATATACATCTCCGCATATGCATCAATTCAATGAACGCATCCAAATCAATGGTCAAAATGCCAGCGATGAAGAAATCATTGAAGCATTTGAAGCCATTCAAATCGCGCGTGGTGAAATTACGCTCACTTATTTTGAGTTTGCAACATTAGCAGCATTCTATTTATTCAATAAACATCAAATAGAAATCGCTGTATTAGAAGTTGGTTTAGGCGGAAGATTAGATGCCACAAACATTGTGGATGCTGATATTGCTGTTATCACACCGATAGATTTAGATCATACGAATTTATTGGGCAACACAATTACTGAAATTGCCTTTGAAAAAGCAGGCATTATTAAGCCAAATGCTTTAGCCATTTCAGCAGAAAATGTACCAAATATTTCCATCATTGAACAAGCTCAGAAAAACCATGCACCGTTTTTACATGCAGGCAAAGATTTCCAATATCACAAAGTCAATGAACTCACTTGGCAATATCATTATCAAGATCATGCTTTAACTTTTCCAATGCCAAAATTGCAAGGTGATCATCAGCTACAAAACTCAGCCGCAGCAATTACTGCATTATTGAATAGTCCTATTCAAAATAAACTAAATGAATCCATTATTGCTCATGGCTTATCGAACACTCAATTGAAAGGTCGCTTTGAAAAAGTCATTTATGACAATTGCGAATTTTACTTTGATGTGACGCATAATCCGCAAGGTGCTGCGATTCTTCATAATCTTTTAAAACCTTATCGTACAAAAGGTCAAAAAGTCATTGCTGTTTTAGGCATGCTCAAAGATAAAGATGCAGCAAACCTTGCTTCTGCCCTAAAAGATGACATGGATGGCTGGGTATTAGCATCATTAGAAGGTGATCGTGGACAAACTGCTGAACAGCTCAAAGAACGCATTGAACCATTTTTAAACCATAATCATATTGTTTTGACAGAACAATCTGTCGCAATGGCATGCCAAAAGGCGCTCAGCCTAAAACAAAATGATGATATAATCTTAGTATTTGGATCATTCCATACAGTAAGTGAAGGATTAGACTGGATTAATCAGAGATAAAACTATGAATAAAAAATTACAACAACGCATCGTCGGCTCTATCGCTGTTTTGGCATTATTAATTTTAATCTTGCCTCATCTATTCTCTTCCAATGAATATAAAGTGCCCGCAACGCCAAACAATCAAGAAAATAATACTCAAACATATACTCATAATCCTTTAGATGATTTTGAAGCACCAACTGTTGATGTTGATCCTATTCCGACTGATTTCAATAATGGTTCAAACATTTCTGGCAATATTGATCCAATTTCAGAAAGCACATGGAACAATGTGACTAATCAGCAAAATACGGCTGCACCATTGATTCCTGCTCAGCCGAAACGTGATCCTAATCTTTCGGTTGCTGAACAATTATTGGCAGAAGCAAATCACCGTGCTCCAGTAGCACCTGTGCAAAATAAACCTAATAACGTTGTAAAAAATAATAATTCAAATAACAACAATCCAGTTAAAAACGCACCAACGCAAGCTAAAAATAATACTGCGACTGTTAAAAATAATCCACCACCAGCAAAGACCGCACCTCAATTACCAAAAATTGAGTTAATTGGTACAGCTCAGCCTAAATCCAACAATAAAGCCCAAGCTGCGCAACCAAAATTCACGTGGTACGTACAGGTGGGTTCGTATTCCAGCAAAGAGAATGCTAATAAAGCAATGATGGAATATAGAAAACGTGGTTATTCTTCAGACGTTGCTTATTTATCTGGTCAATTCAAGGTTCGAATCGGGCCATTGAAAACACAAGAAAATGCGAAAAACGTACAAGCAGATTTAAAACGCCAAGGGCAAAATAGTTACATCATTGAAATTCAATAATTCATAACAGGATATTATGAGCAATTTAAACTACATCGACATTGCCATCGTTGGCATTATTGGGCTATCAACCATCATCGCATTTTTCAGAGGGCTCATTACAGAAGCCCTTTCCCTGTTTGTATGGATTATTGCTTTTTGGGGCGCAGCTTACTTTTCACAGGATGTTGCATCGATCTTACCAAGCCAATTGAATTCACTCAGTGGTGGAAGAATTGATCTTGTTGCATCAGAAGGTTCAACTGAAGAATTATTGGTTTCTCTTTTAAGTTATGCCATCACATTCTTAGGTATTTTATTCTTAGCAGGTTTAGTGAATCTTGCCATTTCATTGATGATTCGTTTCTTAAAAATTTCATTCATTGATCGTTTCTTAGGCATGTTCTTTGGCTTATTACGTGGTTGGTTAGTGGTAGCATTTTTAGGATTATTTGCAATGAATGCTGGTTTAAACAGTGTTCCAATGTGGCAAAAAGCACAATTAGCACCTTTTGTAGAAACAAGTGCAAGCATGATTTCTAAATTCTTGCCAACCAAATTTTTACAACAAATCAATATCAGTGAGCTTTCTAAATTATTGCAATCAGATTTGCAAACACCTCAAGCTCCAACTCAACCAGTAAAACAATAGCTCATAGCTAGGAGAAGAAGTTATGCAAAATGTCTCTCAAGATGAGATCAACAAATTTGACCAGCAAGATTGGTGGTTGCCTAATGGTAGTTTCCAAACTTTGCATTACATCAATCCCACTCGTTTTGAATTCATTACAGAATTTGCACAATTAGATGGCATTAAAGCATTAGATGTGGGCTGCGGTGGCGGCATCATCACTGAAGGATTAGCTCGTCGTGGTGCTACTTCAACGGGCGTTGATTTAGCAATTGGTGCACTAGAAGTTGCTCGCCAACATGCAACAGAAACAGGTTTAATGATTGATTATCAATTATCCACTGTGGAAGCATTAGCAGATTTACAGCCTGAAACTTATGATGTGATCACTTGCTTAGAAATGCTCGAGCATGTGCCTGATCCACAATCTATTGTGAGAGCTTGTGCAAAGCTTTTGAAACCAGGTGGTAAAATCTTTTTATCAACGATCAATCGTACATTCAAAGCAAAGCAATTGGTGATTTTTGCAGCTGAAAATATCTTAAAAGTTGTACCAAAAGGTACACATGATTACGATAAATTCATCACGCCATTTGAATTATGCCATTACTGTGAAACAGCTGGATTAAGCGTTAAAGAAACGCGTGGCATGTCTTTCAATCCATTCAATCGTGTGGCTTATTTAACTAAAGATCTCTCCATGAATTATCTTCTATATGCAGAGAAACCACTTACAGATCATTCAACAGAGGTAAAATAATGAGTCGCTTACAAGGCAAAGTGATTTTAATCACTGGCGTTACTGGTATGGTTGGCAGAAACAGCGCTTTAGCATTAGCAAAAGAAGGCGCAACTATCATTCTTTTAGGCCGTGAGAAAAAGCAAAAACTCATTGATGATTTGTATGATCAAATTATTGCTGAAGGTGGTGCAGAACCTGCAATCCTGTATATGGATTTTGCAAAATGTTCTAATGATGATTTCTATGCATTGTATGAAACGCTAGAATCAGAATTTGGCAAACTGGATGGCATTATTCATACAGCCGCTAATTTAGGCAATTTAACGCCATTAGCACACACCAATCCTGAAAAATGGTTACTCAGTATCAATACAACATTGAATACTCCATTTTACTTAACCCAAGCTTTGTTACCTTTATTGAATAAAGCAGATAAATTTGGCTCTGTGATCTTCTTTGATCATGCGGAAGTTGCGGGTGGTGACGAAGCTTATTGGGGTAGTTATGCCGTTGCTAAAGCAGGTTTAAAAACTTTAATGAAGTTATTTGCGACAGAATTCGAAGTTCAAGGCAAATTACAATTCAATAGCATTGATCCCGTTCGATTAAACTCTGCAATGCGCTACAGCGTTTCACCTTCAGGTAGCCGTGAAGCAAAAAATATTCATGATGTGACTAAAATCATTATTGATTTAAATGATAGTGAACAATCATTCACAACTGGCCAAACATTTACTCTATAAAATAATTACTATTGATTTTAAAATCCACTCAATGATCTCGCTCATTTCAGCGCGAGATCATATTAAATTTAATTTCCCTAATTAAATTCAGCATCATACTCACTTTCTAACTCAGGAGATCAATATGGCATTGCCAACGATTCAAAGTAGAAAAGGACTCAAACAAATTTTGGCTGCAACGACATTATCTCTACTAGCAACCACAGCAATCGCAGGCCAAGATATCACAACGAATAATACTCATGAATATACATTGGATAATGGCTTAAAGCTCATTGTTCGTGAAGATCATCGCGCGCCTGTAGCTGTGACGATGATTTGGTACAAAGTAGGCTCAGTGGATGAACCGCGTGGCAAAGGTGGCTTATCTCATATGTTGGAACATATGATGTTTAAAGGCACACCAACATTAAAGCCAAATGAGCATTCAACTATCATCGCCAACCTAGGCGGTAAAGATAACGCTTTCACCTCATATGATTACACTGCTTATTTTGAAATTTTGCCAAGCTGGGAATTAGAAACAAGCTTGCGTTTAGAATCTGATCGTATGGCAAATTTGGTGTTAAAAGAAGAAGATTTTGCACCTGAACGCCAAGTGGTTGCAGAAGAACGCCGTCAACGCACAGATAGCAATCCGCAATCATTATTTTTTGAAGCATTCAATGCAACAGTTTGGACAACAAATGCTTATCGTAATCCTGTCATTGGTTGGATGCCAGAAATACAAAGCTGGACATTGGCTGATTTACAATCTTGGTACAAGCAATTCTATCGCCCTAACAATGCAACTGTTGTGATTGTTGGTGATGTGGATGCAAAGAAAACGCATGAACTAGTGAATCAATACTTTGGCAAAATTCCACGTGGCGAAGCAATTACGCGTGAAATCAATTTTGAAGTGCCACAAAATGATACTAAATACATAGAAATGGCAACGCCAGCAAATTTACCTGTATTATTCATGGCTTACAAAGTACCAAGCATTAATAGCATCGAAAACAAACAAGAAGCTTATGCATTATTGTTAGCTTCTGAAATTTTAAGTGGCAGTAATACAGCTCGTTTACCTAAAAAAATGGTGCGTGAATCACAAAAATCATTGGATGCTTCTAGCTACTACAATGAAGGTGCGCGTTATGATACAACATTCATGTTAAGCGCTGTGCCTGCTGAAAATGTTGAATTAGAAATATTGGAAGCTGAAATTAAATCAGAGATTAAAAATCTTCAAACCACTTTAGTTACTCAAGAAGAATTGAATAAGATTTTAACAGCATATCGCACAAGCCAAATCTTCGCGAAAGATTCTATTTATTCTCAAGCAATGTCTATTGGTTCGGCTGAAACAACAGGTGAAGGCTGGAAAAATCGAGAAAATCTTGTGTCATATCTAGAAAAAGTAACACCTGAAGAGATTCAGCAAGTGGCACAAAAATACTTGAATGATGACAATCTAACAATCGGTCGTCTTCGCGCACATGCTGCGCCTGTAGAAGCTATCAATGAAGGAGAATAATCATGTTAAAAAGAACCATTGCAATCATCATTGGTGTCAGCATCTCTTCTATCGTTATGGCGGCTGATATGAAATCTCGTATTCAAGAATGGACAACAGATGAAGGCGCGCGCGTACTTTTCATCGAAGCGCCTGAAATTCCAATGGTTGATTTAATCATTGCAATGGATGCAGGTAGCTTTCGTGAAGGCGACAATCATGGCTTAGCTAGCATGACATCGCAAATGATGACACTCGGCACTAAAGATAAAGACGAAAATGAGTTTTCTGAAGCGTTAGAAAACTTAGGCAGTTCAATTTCTATATCATCTGGCATAACTAGCACAGCCATTAAAATCCGCTCATTAACTGATGATTCTGTTCTAAACAGTACATTATCATTGTGGCGAGAAATGGTTCAAGAACCACGTTTTGATGCTGAAATCTTTAATCGTGAACGCATTCAATCTATTGATGCTCAGAAAGCACGTTTAGATAATCCTGATTCTATTGCAAGTGAAACATACAATACATTGCTCTATCCTAATCAAATTCAAGGTATCACAAGCAAAATGCTTGAAGCATCTTTGAAAAAAATGGATATTGCACAATTGAAACAGTTCCGTTCAGATTACTATCATGCAACGGGCGCAAATATTATTATTGTAGGCGCGTTAGATCGTGATTCAGCAGAAAAAATCAGCATTGGCATCAGTGAAGTTTTAGGTAAAGGACAAGCATTGCCTAAAATTTCAGAAAATGTGGAAAAAGCTAAGCCACAAACTATACGCAAAGCTTTCAATAGTCCACAAAGCCGCATTATTATGGGACATGTGAGCATTGATCGTTTCAGCCCTGATTATTGGCCATTGATTCTAGGTAATCATGTTTTAGGCGGCAGCGGTTTAACATCATTATTGATGATGGATATTCGTGAAAAACAAGGTTTAACGTATGGCATTTACAGCTATTTCGCGCCTTCATTTTTACATGGTCCATTCACGATTGGCTTATCCACTAAAAATGAAAGCGTAGATCATGCCATCAAAGCAACGATTCAAGGTACAAAAGATTTCATTAAAAATGGTCCTAACGATATAGATTTAGATCGTGCAAAAAATAACTTAATCGGCAGTTCTATTTTAGGATTGAGCAGTAATAGTGGACTAGCTGGTGCATTATTGACAATTGCTCAATATGATCTTCCTTTAGATTATTATGATACTTATCCTGAAACCATCCGCGCAATTACTAAAGAAGAGATTCAGAAAGCATTTGAAAAAAATGTTCACCCTGATGACTTTGTGACAGTGATCGTTGGCGGCGAAGCACCATAATCTTTTCACGATAAAACCATTTCAAAAGCTCCCATTGGGAGCTTTTTTATTAATATTGCTTCTCTTATGTGGTTAAATTTGATAACTTCCCTTTCATAATTATAGTGAAGTCGATCTAATACACTTAGCTTAGTCGTTATTAAATCTATTTAGCTATATGTGATTGAGTTAAACATGAAGGAAAAAATATGCGTTTAAACAAATTTATCAGTGAATCTGGTAAAACATCTAGACGTGGCGCGGATAAATTGATTAAAGAAGGCCGTGTCAAAATCAATGGCAAGAAAGCTAAGATTGGCGATCAAGTGAATCCTGGTGATAAAGTACTTGTGGATGGTGCTTTAATTGAAGAAGTGGCAAGCCCACAAAGCTTTGTTTACATTGCATTGAATAAACCTGTTGGCATTACAAGTACGACTGAAAAAAATGTAAAAGGCAACATTGTTGACTTCATGAATTACCCAAGTAGAATTTTCCATATCGGCCGATTGGATAAAGATTCAGAAGGTTTAATTCTGATGACGGATGATGGCGATATCGTAAATGAGATCTTGCGCTCTGAAAACAAGCATGAAAAAGAATACATTGTTTCAGTGGATCGCCCAATCACAGATGAATTTGTGGAAAAAATGTCTGCTGGTGTGAAAATTTTAGGCACTAAAACATTGCCATGTAAAGTGACACAATTATCCAACAATGAATTCAATATCATCCTAATGCAAGGCTTGAACCGCCAAATTCGTAGAATGTGCGAAACTCTTGGTTACAATGTGACAAGCCTTAAAAGATTGCGCATTATGAATATTGAACTAGGAAAATTACCTGTTGGTGATTGGCGATATTTAACAGCTAAAGAGCAAGATGAACTCTTTGAAGATCTTGGCTACGGCACTCAAGCGACAAAATGGACACCATAAAATAAAGCCCCAAACTTGGGGCTTTATTTTATTTGAATTTTAATTACTTGCCTGTTGGCTCAAAGCCTTTAACATTCATTCTCGGAATTGGTTTACCCAACAACTTTTCAATATCTTTCAGTAAATCACGTTCTTCTGCGCCACAGAATGAAATTGCTTCACCTTTAGAATCAGCGCGCCCTGTTCTACCAATACGATGTACATAATCTTCCGCTTGATCAGGCAAATCATAATTTACAACGAAAGGTAATTCTGCAATATCTAAACCACGCGCAACAATATCTGTGGCCAATAACACGCGAATAGTACCTGCTTTGAATTCTGATAAAGCACGTGTTCTTGCGCCTTGGCTTTTATTACCATGAATTGCCAATGTCACAATACCTTTTTTATTCAAATGCTCAGTTAAGCGATTTGTACCATGCTTTGTGCGACAGAATACTAAAACTTGTGACCAATTATTTTCCGTAATCAAATGTGCCAACAATTCACGTTTACGGCTTTTATCTACTAAATGTAGATGCTGTGTAATTTTATCAGGTGTTGGTTTTAGGCTCTCAATCTCAATTGTTTCTGGTTTAAATAAGAAGCTACCAGACAGTTTTTTAATTTCTGGTGAAAACGTTGCTGAGAATAATAAGTTTTGACGACGCTTTGGCAACTTAGCCAAAATTCTCTTAATATCGTGAATAAAGCCCATATCTAACATACGATCCGCTTCATCCAATACTAAATATTCCACATTAGATAAATCAACAGCATTTTTCTGCACTAAATCCAATAATCGCCCTGGTGTTGCAACTAATACATCAACGCCACCACGCAATTTCATCATTTGTGGGTTAATGCTCACACCACCAAATACAGTCAATGAACGAAGTTTTAAATGCTTGCTGTAAGCCACTACATTCTCACCAATTTGCGCCGCCAATTCACGAGTTGGCGACAAAATCAAAGCGCGAACAGGTCGTTTCTTTGTCTCTTGCTTCAATGATTGTAGATGCAATTTTTGCAAAATTGGCAATGTAAAACTTGCAGTTTTCCCTGTGCCTGTTTGCGCACAAGCTAATACATCTCGTCCTTTTAATACAACAGGAATTGCTTCTCTTTGAATCGGTGTTGGTTCTGCATAGCCAACATCACTCAATGCTGTTAGTAATTCCTTGCATAAACCTAAATCATTAAAGGACATCAAAATTAAAACTCCACTGCCTGTATAAAATAAAGTGCATATGGTACAGGAATTTAGAAAAAAGTCTTTTGAAAAGAACTTTTCAAAAATACCTATTAAATACTATCTCTATTCTTCTTTTGGAGGGCTTGGTCGTTGAGCGGGGCTACTACCGCTACTTTTCGTAGGACGATAACCATTGTTTGGTGTAGACTTAGGAGGATTTGCTGGTCTTATTATTTGAGGTTTATAGCCTTCCGTACTTATAATATTTTTTTTCTTACTCATAATTACCCTTCATATTTTATAAGTTCAATATATACGATTTCACTAGATAATATTATCACACCTTCTGTCAGCTTCTTAGGTCTATCAAACCCATTTTTATCATTTAGCAACCAATATTCTTCTAAATAAATTTGTTCAGGTGCTGGAGCGCTAGAAGCAAATGATTTTTCAGAATAAAGTCCTGCAATCACTGTGCCATCTTTTAGCTTCACCTTCACCCAATAAGGTTTTCTTTGAGAAAAAACATAATCCCAAGGTCTTTCCGTTGGATGAGGTATATTGTTCTGTACAAAATCTCTTGTTCTTAAAAATTTCCAAATCCAAACCCAAATAATTGGTGCCAAAAAGAAAACAAAAATATAAAAAAAGTAATATAAAACGGCACAGTTACTTTTCCAAGATGATGACTCTATCCAATAAATAGGCAATATTAATAGTGCATAATTAATAGAACTATAAGCGATAGCATCAATAAGTTGATCTGCAGAATTTCTTGCTATTCCTGGAAAAAATAACTGATAAGCTTTAATACTAATAAATCCAGGAATTACAAATGCAATAAATAGTATTAATTTATCTATTTCCCATATATCCATATATTTCCTTAAATTTTAATTATTTCATAATATAGTCCTTCATTATACAAGATATATAATGTAAAAAGCACCGATTGGATAACCAACCGGTGCTTTCGAAAAATCTAAGCTATTTAAGAATTATTCGACCGTTACGCTCTTGGCCAAATTTCTA
Source organism: Wohlfahrtiimonas sp. (assembly GCA_030149965.1). GTDB lineage: Bacteria > Pseudomonadota > Gammaproteobacteria > Cardiobacteriales > Wohlfahrtiimonadaceae > Wohlfahrtiimonas. The sequence goes on from JASLHB010000065.1 coordinate 10,945, forward strand.
GGTTGATCCACATCTGTACCTTTAACGCATGCAACATGATATGAGAACAACTGCAATGCGATTGATACTAAAATCGGTGCTGTCATTTCTGGCATATCAGGTAATTCGATCTCATGACCAAAGCCAATTTTCTGCTTAACTCTGCGCTCTTTGAAGATATATAAACGGCCATTACGCGCATTAATTTCTTCTAAGTTTGCAATCATTTTATCCGTTAAAGCATTCTCAGTCACAACTGCAATTACTGGCATATTCTTATCCACCAATGCCAACGGACCATGCTTCAATTCACCTGCTGGATAGCTTTCTGCGTGAATATAAGAGATCTCTTTTAACTTCAAAGCACCTTCCATAGCGATTGGATATAAAACTCCACGCGCAACAAATAATGCACTTGTAGATTCCGCAAACTCTTCACTCATCTTCTGAATCGTTTCATCCATCGCAAGCATTGCTTCTGAATAAAATGGCAAAGATGTTAATGCTTCGCTCATCGCAGGTTTACTATGTTTAGCTAAAGCATCTGCCAAAGTTAACAATACAGTTAATTGTGTTGTGAATGCTTTTGTTGAAGCAACACCAATTTCACGGCCTGCATGAGTTAAAATCGTCCAATTAGATTCACGAGTAATCGCGCTATCTGGACTATTTGTGATGGCTAAATACCCTAAAAATGGCTTTTGTTTTGCCAATTTCAAAGCTTCGATCGTATCTAATGTTTCACCTGATTGTGAAATCGAGATGAATAAAGTATTTTTTGGCGTTACGCTTTCACGGTAACGATATTCACTTGCCACTTCAATATGACAAGCAATACCAATGGATTCAAACCAATATTTAGCAACTAATCCCGCATGATAACTTGTGCCACATGCATTGATCTGTACTGCTTCAATTTTATCTGCAATCTCAGGGCTACAACCAATCAACTTTGCTGCATCAATTTTTAATCGATTTTGTAATGTATCGCTCAATGCTTTTGGTTGCTCAAAAATCTCTTTTTGCATGTAATGCTTGTATAAGCCTTTGTCAGCAGCATCATCAGTTGCATAAAGATTTTTAGTTGGGCGTTTTGCAGGATTCCCAGCTTTATCCAAAATTTCAATCGTTTCACGTGTTAAACGAATGCAATCGAAATCTTCTAGATAAATGAATGAATTAGTTACAGGCAGTAAAGCAAATGGATCTGAAGCAATAAAGTTTTCACCTAAGCCAACACCAATCACTAATGGCGTACCTTTTCGAGCTGCAACTAATTCATCAGGTAAATTTGAATCAATCACCGCAATACTGAAAGCACCTTCTAGATGAGATAATGCTTTTTGCACAGTTGCGAATAAATTTTCAGAATCATTGCGCATAGAATGAATCAAATGCGCAATCACTTCTGTATCCGTTTCTGACTCGAAAGTATAACGACCAGATAATTCTGATTTCAATTCTTGATAATTTTCAATGATGCCATTGTGAACAACAGCAATTGTGCCACTTACATGTGGATGTGCATTGCGCTCATGAGGAACACCGTGCGTTGCCCAACGAGTATGCGCGATACCAAGTGAACCTTTTAAATCAGCTGCGATTACTTTAGTTTCTAAAGCGGCAACTTTTCCTTGGCTTCGTTCTCGAAATAATTGGCGCTCGTTAATGACAGCAATACCTGCTGAATCATATCCACGATATTCTAAGCGCTTCAATCCTGACAATAAAATAGGGCTAACGTTACGCTCTGCAATTGCTCCAACTATTCCACACATCTACATTCCTTTTTACTTGTTATGAAATGAAAATCACTCCCGCAGGAGTGATATTTAAATACTTTAATTAACGACTCTTACGAATTTTTAAGTGCTTGCCTTTAGCATTCGCCAAGATCAACTTATCTGCTTGTACTTTAGTTTTTGGTTTTTCAACCGCATAAGGGTTTTCACCTGAACGGAAATCCAAACGCACTGGCGTGCCAACTAATTTCAATTGCTCACGATAAGTATTCATCAAATAACGAATATAATCAGGCTTCACATGACTCACACGAGAACCATGAATTACAATACGCGGTGGATTTTTACCACCTTGGTGCGCATAACGTAATTTAGGTGCTAAACCTTGTGATACAGGCGGATGATGTCTATGAACTGCACCTTCCAAGATGTTAGACAATTCGTTCGTTGTAAACTTACGCATTGCATTGTCATAAGCATTGATAGCCATTTTTAACACTTTATCAACATTTGTGCCATGTAAAGCTGAAATAAAGATAGGCTGCGTGAAGTCAATAAACGCAAATTTACGAGTAAATTCTGTTTTGATCCATTCTCTTTCATGATCAGGCAAATGATCCCATTTATTCACAGCCAATACCAAAGCTCGACCTGAATCCAACACATTACCTAATAAGCCAGCATCTTGATCTGACAAGCCTTCATGCGCGTCAAATACGAATACAACAACGTTAGATTTTTGCATCGCTTCGATGCTTTTGATCACGCTGAATTTTTCGACTTTATCATCCACACGGCTACGACGGCGAATACCAGCTGTATCAATCAAGATGAAATCACGATCTTCCTTTGAGAATGGAATTTCAACTGCATCGCGTGTTGTACCTGCAACATCACTTGCCAATACACGTTCTTCACCTAAAATACGGTTAATCAATGTTGATTTACCAGCATTCGGGCGACCTAAAACAGCTAAACGAATAGGACCATCATCCAATACTTCGTCTTCTTCATCTTCTTCTGTCGCAAAGTCATAATCAATCTCTTCTTCCTCTTCTTCGAACGCTAATTCAGGATAGCGATCAAAAGTTGAGAGAATTAAATCTAATATCCCACGATTATGCGCTGCTGAAACAGCAATTGGCGTACCCATGCCAAGGCTATAAAATGAAGAAATAGCGATATCGTCATCTTTACCTTCTGACTTGTTCACTACAACAATAACAGGCTTTGCTGTACGACGAACCATTGTCGCAATTTCTTCATCATAGCCTGTCAAATCACTTCGACCATCAACGATAAAGAAAATTAAATCAGCATCTTCAACAGCTTTCCAAACTTGGCCAGCAATCAAATTATCCATGTGATTACTATCATCACCAGATAAACCACCTGTATCTAAAATAATATAAGGTGTTTGCTCAGAGCCAACTTTGCCCATGCCGTAGCGTCGGTCGCGCGTTAAACCTGGTTGATCAGCAACCAAAGCATCGCGTGTGCGAGTTAATGCGTTATATAAGGTAGATTTCCCAACATTGGGGCGCCCTACCAAAGCGATAATTGGTAAATCTTTCATAAATTAGATACTAATACGATAAACATTTCCAGAGTGATCCTGGAAAACAGCACTGCCTGCTAAAGCTAATACATCTGGCATAAAACCTGATTTACCCACTTTAGTTGAACCAAGTAATTGTCCATTGCTCTTATCAAGAACATGCACATATCCTTCGTTATCACCCACAACAATGCGTTCATTAATCAATACAGGACGCGTTAAGTGACGAGCAAACAATGCATTGCTCTCCCACTCTGCTTTCCCATCACGTTTTGATAGTGCACCAATATTGCCATTTTCATAAGCAACATATAGTCGTGATGCATCCACTGTTAAACCAGAATAAACACCAGATTTGGTTTCCCAAAGTTTACGTGCATTCTGCAAAGATACTGCCGCTACACCTGTACGCGCAACAGGAATATAAGCAACATTATTATCAATTACTGGTTCAGCATCAATATCTGCTAAACGAGCCATTTCTGTGCCACCACGTGGATTACTAACTTTCTGCCCCCAGATGACAGCACCTGTTTCAGCATTTAAATAACCCACTAAACCTAAATCTGTTGGTACCAATAAATGATTCCCGACAACAACAGGCGCTGCGCCACCACGCAAACTTACTTCTGGTACTTGTACCATATATGCCCAAGATTTTTCACCTGTTTGAGCATCAAAGGTTTCAACTGCACCACCAATTGTACGAATAATCACACGAGAACCTGAAATTACTGGCGATGTTGTCGCGGCACCATATAATTTTGCACTCCAAACTTTAGAACCATTAGCTGCCGACAAAGCAACTAATTCACCAGTTTTTGTACCTACAAATACTAAATTACCATTGGTTGCAGCGCCTGTATAAAGCTCATCAACTTTAGCTGACCAACCTTTTTTACCAGAAGTTGCATCTAATGATGATACAGTTCCATTCGCATTGGCAACAAACAATGTATTACCATTGTTTGCCATAGTGAATCGCAAACCTGTATCAGCCGAGTTCCCGAATCCTGATGCTGACCATGATGTTCTCACTAAGTTTTTATTCGTCGCTTCTGAGATTGGCTTAGGTGTTGGTGCATTTGTCTTACCAACGAAAAAACCAGAACAACCAGTCACTGCTAAAGTAGCAATCAATACAGCTGAAATTTTTAATTTATTCATACTCTATCCTTCAATGTGAATCTTAGAATTATCAGCATTAAGCGCCGGTTGATAACTGGTTAATTTTTCTTTGAATCACAGGTGATTGTAAAATTTCAAAAGCTTCTACATAAACAGTTTTAGCATTATCCATTCGACCTTCTTTAACATAAACATCACCCTGTAAAGACTTGACTAAACCGGTAAAGCTTTTTGTTGTAATTTGGTTCAATTCAGACATAGATGCAGCATAATCAGCACTTTCATACAGAGCAACAGCCAAACGATAACGGAACAAATCCTTCATCACTGGATCTTTTGTATTAGCCAACTGTGCTTGTAAATCAGTGATTGCGCCTTTCAAATCATTATCATTAGCTTGAAATGCTGCTTTTTGTAACATTGCTAAATCTTTAAAACCTTCAGATTTAACATCGTTCATCACGGCTGCAATCGCTTTATCATCTAACTTGCCTGACTCTAAAGCTTGTTCAAAAACATAATAATTAGTTGCCTGCGTTGATAATCGATCATTTTTATGACTTTTATAATAATCCCATCCAATGATGCCACCAATAATTAAGATGATAGCAAAAAAGATCCAAGCACCATTTACTTTTAGCCAATCAACAAGCGCTTCTGCACGTTGGTCATCTGTTTCAAACTGGTTTAAACTCATCTTCTTACCTTTTATTAAATATTTTTCAACCAATCAACCAATTCAGATAAAGCGATTTCTTGTTGTTCACCGTTTTCTCTTAAATTTTTAATGATTGCAATATTGTTTGCCAATTCATTTTCACCCAAAATCATTGCAAATCTAGCACCGCTTTGATCTGCTTTTTTCATTTGAGATTTCATACCTGATTCACCCAATACAGTTGATACTAAGTAATCAGGATATGTTGAACGAATTTGTTCCATCAATGGTAAACCCGCTTTCTTTGCATCTTTTCCTAATAGCACTGCTATTAAATCTGGCTGCTTAACATCTTCAATTTGCTGAACTTCTTCACATAACAAATATAAACGTTCCATGCCCAAACCAAAACCAATTGCTGGTGTTTTATGTCCGCCTAATTCTTCAACCATGCGATCATAACGACCACCACCGCAAATAGTTGCTTGTGTTCCTAATTTATCAGTTGTCCATTCAAATACAGTGCGAGTATAGTAATCCATACCACGAACAATTCGATGATTCACAACATATTTAATACCTAATACATCTAGATATTCACATAATTTCTTAAAGTGCTCTGCTGATTCTTCAGTCAAATGATCTAACAAAGTCGGTGCTTTATTCAACAAATCCTGCATTGCTGCATTTTTAGAATCCAAAATACGCAAAGGATTCGTTTTCAAACGACGTAAACTATCTTCATCCAATAATTCAATGTTATCTTCAAAGTATTTCACAATCACTTCACGATAACGTTTGCGGCACTCTTCTGTACCCATTGAGTTTAATTCTAAAGTCACATAGTCAGAAACGCCTAGTTTTTCCCACAAACGGCTGATCATGGCTAAAATTTCAGCATCCACATCTGGTGATTCAATACCAAATACTTCGATATCTGCCTGATTGAATTGGCGATAACGGCCGTGCTGAGGTTTGTCATAACGGAAAACTGAACCAATCTGCCATACTTTTTGCACTTGATTATAAAATAATCCATGCTGTATACCAGAACGAACCATCCCTGCTGTTAATTCTGGACGCAATGCTAAGCTTGTTTTTTCATCACTGTCAGAAAAAACATACATTTCTTTTTCAACAATATCCGTCACTTCACCCAAAGAACGCGTGAATAATCTCGTTTCTTCTACAATCGGGGTACGAATTTCACGATAACCATACTGCGTAAATAATTGACGAAATATTCCCTCAATATATTGCCATTTAGCAGTTTGGGTTGGTAAAGCGTCGTGCATTCCTTTCACAGATTGAATCTTTTGACTCATGACTTAATTCTCTTCCTTAGGCTCTAATTTAATTTTTGAAACTGTCGTTCTAGCTGTTGGGCGATAAACCTTGGCATCTACCACTTCGCCATTGAACATTAACTTTTCAATGCTTTGAGCATTGCCAATATGTAATGAAAATGGTGCAGCACCTTCCAAATGATAAGTTGCATTCGCAGGTAAAACTTCATTCATTAATACTTTTTGATTCTTATCGCGAATTTGAATCCAACATTCAGCATTATTTAAAGTTAATGATAATGAGGATATACCTTTTGGTAATGGCATTTTTTCAGCAGTTGTACTTTCAACATTATCCAATTGCTCTACATCCATAGAAGATAATGCTAAAGAACCGTCACGGATAATTTGTTCAACTTCAAAATCAGACAATGCGGATTTTGTATCAACATTCGCGTCAATATCAGCCATTATTGAATTTGAATCATTATTTTCTACAGTTGCCAATACAATTGGTTCAGGCTTTTCTACCTGTAAATTTTCAGTGACTTCTTGCTGATCATCTAAATCTGAATTAGCATTGTAGTTAATGATTTTTTCAGGCGTAGGTTTAATATTAAAAATATCTGCAACTTTTTCGCCGTATACAAAATAAATCGCAATACTTGCACCTAATAATGCAATTAAAATCACAGAATACCATTTAAAAAACGAGCGATGAACCATACGCTTATCTTCATTTAATTGTGCACGAATTAAACTTTCTGTTTTTTCTTCTTTAAATGGATCTTCTAATTGAGCAAGAAGAGCATTAATTTCATTACGATCTAATCGAAGATAATCTGCATATTTTTTGACATAATTTTTAACGTATAACAAAGAACCTAAACGATCATAACGACCATCTTCTAAGTCTTGTAATACTTGAACTCGTATAGATAGAACTCTAGAAGCATCCTGTAAGGAAACTTGTCGATCTTCTCTAGCGCTCTTCAGTTTCTGAACTAATTCGTCTTTAGTCATATTCACTCTATAATTTATAATTATTGGCCTTGATTCATAGCAATAACATTTTCATATTTGCTAATCTCAGCTTGATTACGTGATTTTCTAGCGGCTTTTAACCCTAAATAAACACTATTAGGCTCATAACCATATTCATCATGATAACGATCTAAAGCAGAAAATACTTCATGTGGTCGGTTCAATTCATTGGCTGCGATTGCTTTAAAGAAATAAGTATCTGCATAATTTGGATTCGCAGCAATCCCACGATCAGCATATTCATTACCTTTTACAGCATTTTTATGCACTAAATAACATGCCGCAGCGGCACTATTCATCCCTGCTTTTACTTCAGGCATTGCATTATCTGCAATTCTTGCTAAATTTTCAGGTGCAGATTTATCATACGAATTACATTGAAGCATTCCATAATGCTTAATCGCCATGCGATCCATAGGATTAGTCGCAATAGCCTTAGAATACAGAGATAAGGCATCGCTTCTTTTACCTTGACGTTCTTGAGAAACACCTAACATCACATACAATTCAGAAAAATTTGGGTATTTTTTCACTAAAGACATGAGTTTTTCATTGGCCACTTGGTATTCGCCACGGCCAATATAATCAACACCCATTTGATAAGTTAACTTATCTGACTCAGGTAAGCTTTCCGCTGTCATCGTTTTAGATGACTTCATAGACGTACTTGTGCCTTGAGTTGTTGTACACGCCAACAACGTAGATGAAAGCAATAACACTGCTAAATACCGCATGATCTACCTCTTTCTAATCTTTATGAATCTAATGCTTCGTGATTGTATCAAGAATTTTCTGTTTTTGTTCGCTTAGTTCTATCTTTCACTCGTCCAGCTAATTGCCCACAAGCAGCATCAATATCTTCACCTCTTGTCTTACGAATTGTTGTCACGAGGCCTTGTCTTTGCAAGATTTCTTTAAATCGATTAATACGATTCATTGATGAACATTCATAGCCAGAGTTTGGAAATGGATTGAACGGAATCAAATTAACTTTACCAGGAATGTCTTTGATTAATTTTGCCAATGCGAAAGCATCTTCTTCCTTATCATTGACATCCTTCAACATGACATATTCCCATGTGATTTTGCGATAAGCTGAAGAATCAGTAATATAGTTCTTACACGCTTCTAATAATTCTGCCAACGGATACTTTTTATTAATTGGCACAATTTCATCACGCAAAGTATCGTACGGTGCATGCAATGAGATTGCCAATGATACATCTGAAACTTCTTTCAGACGATACAACGCCGGCACAACACCTGATGTACTTAATGTCACACGTCGTTTAGATAAACCAAAACCATAATCATTCAACATAATGTCAATTGCTTGCGTTACATTAGTGAAGTTCAATAATGGCTCGCCCATTCCCATAAGCACGACATTCGTTACACGACGATTTTGACTTTGTTGAGTGTCATTCTCATATTCGCCCAACAGTTTTTTAGCGAGCATCACCTGCCCTACAATTTCTGCTGTACTTAAATTTCGATTGAAACCTTGGCGCGCAGTCGAGCAGAAAGTACATTCTAATGCACAGCCCACTTGTGACGAAACACACAAAGTTCCGCGATCATCTTCTGGAATGTATACCATTTCGATCGCATTGCCTGACTCTAATTGAATCAGCCATTTATGAGTACCATCACTCGATGGCTGATCTAATAAAACTTTAGGTAAATCAAAAACAAGTCGTGAATTTAATTTTTCACGTGTTTTCTTTGAAATATCTGTCATATCATCGATAGACTCAGCGCCTTTATGATAGACCCATTTCATAATCTGCATGGCACGATAAGGCTTTTCGCCAATCTCTTCACAGAGCTCGAGCATTGCTTGATATGTTAAACCATACAAATTCTTTTCCACTACATTACTCACGACTTGATTCACTTTTACTTAAAATTAACGATTACAGATTTGTACTGGTGCAACTGCGTTTGCGCCGAAGAAATATTCAATTTCTACTGCTGCTGTTTCTGGTGCATCTGAACCATGAACAGCGTTTGCATCAATGCTATCTGCGAAATCAGCGCGGATTGTACCTGCAGCTGCTTCTTTAGGGTTTGTTGCACCCATGATTTCACGGTGCGTAGCGATTGCGTTTTCGCCTTCCAATACTTGCATCATTACTGGACCAGAAACCATGAACTGTACTAAGTCATTAAAGAAAGGACGTTCTTTATGTACAGCGTAGAAACCTTCCGCTTCTGCTTGAGTTAAATGAACCATTTTAGCAGCAACGATTTTGAAACCTGCTTTTTCAAAACGAGTGTAGATTTCGCCGATTACATTTTTTGCAACTGCGTCTGGTTTGATGATAGAGAAAGTACGCTCAATAGCCATTAAATACTCCTTAAAGCTTCACGATAGCTAAACAAATAAATTGATATATGTTTTCATGATAAAAACCGAGCAATTCTACCATAAAAAAGCATTCTCTATTCATAAACCTGTAAATTATTTATTCCTACACGATAGATTATTTGTATTCAACCTAATCAGTCACTGCGATTAGGCTGCTTTTCGTTTTATGTCATGCTCATGATATGATGGAAAATTGTTTTATTATCCAACTGCTTTGAGAATGTCTATGCTATCCACATTAAATACAGCACAATATGATGCTGTTACCGCTCCTTTAGGTCCTGTTCGTGTACTTGCTGGCGCGGGCTCTGGTAAAACGCGCGTATTGGTTGCGCGCATTGCATGGTTATTAGAAACAGAACAAACAACTGCACATGGTATTTTGGCTGTAACATTTACCAATAAAGCTGCATTAGAAATGCGTACGCGTTTAGAATCTTCTCTCAAGCGCCCTTTAAATAATCTTTGGCTAGGTACATTCCATTCCTTATGCCATCGTTTATTGCGCATTCATCATACAGATGCCAAATTGGATTCAAATTTCCAAATCATGGACAGCGATGATCAACTACGCTTGTGCAAAAGATTATTGCGTGAACGCGGTATTGATGAAAAACTAGTGAGCCCAAAAGCTTTGCAGGGGTTTATTGGTCATCACAAAGATGAAGGCCGCAGAGCAAGTCACATTGAAAGACGATCAAATCAAGCACACAATATGATGATCGAATTATATGCTCAATATCAAACCATTTGTGATCAATCGAGCTTAGTGGATTTCTCTGAAATTCTTCTACGTACATTGGAAATGCTACGCGATAATGATGTGCTTTTGAAACATTATCAAGAACGTTTTCAATTTGTTTTGGTGGATGAATTCCAAGACACAAATAGCATTCAATACGCTTGGTTAAGAATGCTCAGTGGTAAAAATCAGCAAATTTTTGTTGTAGGAGATGATGATCAATCAATTTACGGTTGGCGCGGTGCTCGCGTTGAAAATATTTTAAATTTCGATCAAGACTTTCCAAATAGTACAACTGTGCGCTTAGAACAAAACTATCGTTCCACATCAACAATTTTGGATGCTGCTAATAGCGTCATCGAAAAAAATAGTGAACGCTTGCCTAAAAAGCTTTGGACAGAAAATAAAGATGACTCAAAAATTTCTCAATATAGTGCGATGGACGCTTATGAAGAAGCCCAGTTCGTTATAGGTAAAATTAAAGAAGCCTCCGATCATGGAACCGCTCGAAAAGAACAAGCGATCTTATATCGCTCAAATGCTCAATCTCGTATTTTTGAAGAAGTTTTGTTGCGCGCAAATATTCCTTATCGCATTTATGGCGGTTTACGATTCTTCGATCGCATGGAAATTAAAGACATCACAAGTTATTTACGTTTAATTGTAAACAACAATGATGATATTTCTTTTGAACGTGCAATCACAACACCAGCAAAAGGCGTTGGTGCTGCAACGATTGAAAAAATTCGCCTAGAAGCGATGCAAGCAGAAGTTTCATTGTGGAATGCAATGGATAACATCTTAGAAAGCCAAACTTTAGCAAAACGTGCTCAAAATGCTTTAATGGGCTTTCGATTGCTTATGACAGAATTGCATGATGCTTTAGATGATGTAACTTTAGATCAATTCATTCAAGATCTGATCACAAAAGTGGAATTAGAAGCTCACTATAAAAAAGAGCCAATGGGACGCGGTGAAGATAGAATTGAAAACTTAAACGAATTCATTTCAGCTAGCCGACAATTCGTGGAAGATTATAATAATGAAGCTGGATCACCACCTTTAACTTCTCATGGTTATTTATCAGAATTTTTAAATCAAATCACATTAGATTCATCTGTGAATTCAGATGTTAATAATGATGACAAGATTCAATTAATGACTTTACACAGTTCAAAAGGCTTAGAGTTTGAACATGTTTATTTAGTCGGCATGGATGATGGCTTATTCCCAAGTGAAAGCTCGATTGATGATCCTGCCCGCTTAGAAGAAGAACGCAGATTGGCTTACGTTGGTATCACACGAGCAAAACAGCTCTTAACAATCACGACAGCTGCTTCCCGAATGATTCATGGCAAAACAGTTTACTTATCACCTTCCTGTTTCCTCAGAGATATTCCTTCTCATTTAATTAAAGCACAAGGTCAAAAAGTTTCCATTTCAAAACCAATGACAGCGCGCAGTGGTAATAGTTATGGTGCATCTGCGCCAGATCAATCCATGAAAGGCTTTGCATTAGGGCAATTAGTTTCCCATCCTGTCTTCAATGAAGGTGTAATTACAAATTTTGAAGGCGTTGGTGATCATGCGCGTGTTACAGTTAATTTCAAACAAGCAGGATCAAAAACACTTGTTTTAGCTTATGCAAAATTAACCATTATATAAATCAGAACAATATTAAATAAATGTAAAGTTTTATTTAATATTCTATTTTTATATTATAATTTAGTGATGATTCGAATTATCAGGAAATATATTTTGGAAAAATGTTTCATCACTGTCTTATTAAGTACATTATTTAATCTTTCAACATTCAGCTTTGCACAAATAGATTATGGCTGTAAAAAGAAAGAAGATAACTTAAAGATCCAACTGATCTATGCCGAACAGCATGGCAATATACAACGGGCAGAAAATCTAAAGCGTGCCATAATCAATGTGCATGAACATTGTGGCGACTCTTTTTATAATGAAGATCAAAAGTTACAGCTCGATAATGATATTTATCAGCAAAATCTCAATACCAAAATAGAAAAACAGCAAGCAAAAATTGCATCTGCAGAACGTGAATTAGAGCAAGCCAAGCTTTCAGGAAAAGAGAAGAAAATCCGTGAAAAAACCACCAAAGTTCTGGATCGCCAAAGAAAACTCGATGATTATCAGCAAGAGCTAAAAAGCTTGTTAGCCCAGTAATTTTCTATGATCAAGAAGAAGCGAGATAAATGATCTACGCTTCTTGTTTAAAACATTAAACTAGCCTATGCTCAATGTTAATCCAACTATTACACATTGATATTCGCCATGATCGCACCGCAACCAACTGGTTATACAATAAAAGAAACTGCATTTTGGAAAATTGTAATTTTACTGGGCGCAACCTCAGTTTTTATCTTTGCTAATCTCTACTCTTTTCAGCCTATTTTGCCAGTGCTTGCAAAAGAGTTTAATGTTTCCAGTACTTATATCAGCCTGACCTTCTCATTTGCGATCATTGGGATGATTATTGGCTTAAACCTTTTTGGCTCACTGAGCGACCGATTAGGCAGAAAAAACTTTATTCTTTTATCTCTTTTTCTCTCTTCTCTATTGCTTGTATTAATTGCAAGCACTGACTCTTTACCATTAGTATTAATTTTACGTTTTTTCCAAGGTTTGGTGACGGGAGCATTACCTGCTTCTGCACTTGCTTACTTAAATGAAGAAATAGATCAGCAAGATCAAAAATTTGCCATTGCATTCTACATTGCCGCTAATGCAATCGGTGGATCACTTGGCCGTGTAACATCTGGCGTTATTACACATTATTATTCATGGCACACAGCATTATATATCTTTGGCACATTAGGATTAGCCACAGCAATTATCATGCTATTTTTATTGCCTAAATCCAATAACTTCTCACCTAGTAAAGGTTCAGTTTTATCAGCATTTTCAGGGATTAGTTATCACTTAAAAAATCCAATTTTAAGACGCTATTTCCTTATTGGCTTAATCATTCAGTTATCTTATACGGGCATCTGGACATATCTACCTTTCCACTTAAGCAACGCACCATTTTTCTTATCTACTGCTGCAATTAGCTCTTTCTATATCGCACTAATGCTAGGTATTCCAAGCGCGCCTATTGTTAGTTTACTCACAAACAAATTCAGTTTAAGTTTTGTATTAATTAGCATGCTACTTTTCTTAGGATTCGGTGCATTGCTGACAATATTTAATAATCTTGTAATTATTGCGATAGGCTTAGCACTTATGAGCTTCGCAATGTTTGCAGCACATTCTCTCGCTGCCGCATTGATCAATCTACATGCGAAAAGCTATAAAGGCACAGCTTCAAGCCTATATTTTATGGCATATTACATCGGTGTTGCAATTGGTAGCACATTGTTCGCGCCTATTTGGCATTTTTTAGGCTGGTATGCAGTTGTCATTGTAACCGCTGCATTACCAATCTCATACGCAATCATTTTGAAATTAATGGATGATCAATAAGCTGATTATTTTTCAACATGTAATGTAAATCTAGGATTCTCGGGCATTCGTTCTAGAATCCTTTTTTGATTCAGCAAATAAATTCTGATCACATAATAACAAAGGTGAAATCACATTGATTCTTGTCAAGATAAGTATTTTTCTTAAAATTGATATGTCAAAGATTGTAAACGAGCCGTAAAACTTAGAAAAGCCATTATCCATTCTAAAACAAGAGTGTTATATTTAGTCCCACAAAATTATTACAGATTGAACCCAGGAGCCACAAATGAAAAAGCTTGCGATAGCAACTTTTATGATTTTGAGTATCTCAACAGCATCAGCACAATATTTAGGTCCACAGGATGACCAAAACATTCCTGGCGGATACAAAGGCCCTTCTTTAAGCCAATCCATCACATCAGTAAAAGAAGCAGCATCTTTGCGTGATGATGCTTATGTGAAAATGCGTGGAAAAATCATCAAGCATTCCCACAAAGATAAATATATTTTTAGCGATGGTACAGGCGATATCACTATTGAAATAGACAAAGATAAATGGCGCGGTCTTTCTGTTGACGAAACTGACTTAGTTGAAATCGTTGGTGAAGTAGACAAAGACTGGAATTCTGTAGAAATTGATGTGGATTACATCACAAAAGTACAATAAAACTAATAATCTCTCTCTCGATAATACTTTTTAGTCCGTGCTCATCCTCTCCCCGAAAGTGAGCACGGATTTTTTCTGTCTATTGTTTAGATTTTTGAAACTCAGTGACAGTGGAATGAATCACTCCGTTAGATAATTTTGTCACCAGTTCATCACCAATATTTAATTGTTCTACTGATTGAACTGTTTGTAAATCGCCCTGTTCATTCTTTTGCGTCACAGAATAACCTCGTGCCAATACTTTAAGCGGACTTAAACTATCTAATAACAGTGCTTTTTGTTGTAGATTTTTCTCTAACATTTGATATTGCCCTTGCATTACTTTATTCAAAGTAATGGCTGAACGAGATAGCTGCTCTGTTAATTGATTGTGCTTGCGTTGCAACAAGCTAACTTGCAAACGTTTTTCTAAATTTTGAAAGATCACAACCTGCTTCTGATGGGCATTTTGCATCAATAACTGCAATCTTTCAGCTTTTGCATTTAAAACTGCCTGTTGCGCTTTAATCTTTTGCATTGGGTGAAGATAAGATAATTTCACCATACGCTCTTTCAATGCTTTTTCTTGCTCTGCGATCACACTCTGCATTAATTTTGTGAGCTGATATTCATAGCGATCCAATGTTTGCATAATCTCTTGCTGAGAAATACTCGATAACTTTGCAGCAGCTGTTGGCGTTGGTGCGCGTAAATCTGCAACAAAATCAGACAATGTTGTGTCCACCTCATGCCCAACGCCCGTAATCACAGGAATCGTTGAAGCAAAAATTGCTCGCACAACGCGCTCATCATTGAAACACCATAAATCTTCAATGCTGCCGCCGCCACGCACCACCAAAAGCACATCACAATTGGCTTCATGATTCGCTCTTTCGATGGCTTTAACAATCTGTGGCGCAGCTTCATCACCTTGCACTAAAGTTGGATAAACTTTATAAGGAATGTCAGGGCGATGATCTTTCAATACTTTTAATACATCTTGAAGTGCCGCTGCATTTGGCGACGTCACAATTCCAATTTTTTTAGGATATTGTGGAATCAATTTTTGATGCTCAGGATTGAATAAACCTTCTTTTTGTAATTTTTCTCTCAATTGCTCAAAAGCTAAATACAAATTACCGCGCCCCAATGGCGCTAAGCGATTAATCACCAATTGATAATCGCCGCGCGGCACATATAAAGATAGCTTCCCTTGAATTTCTACCTTGGCACCATTTTCAATGAAATCACTAAAGCTCATTGCATTGCTACGCCAAGCAACGCAACGAATCATCGAATTTTCATCTTTCAAATTAAAATAAATATGCCCTGATTGCGCACGAATCACATTAGAAATTTCACCTTCCACTAAACAATGAAAAAATGAGCCTTCCAATTGGAATTTAATTTGCTGATTGAGCTCACTAACAGTGATATATTTCATCTCTTGAAACACAATTAATCTTCCTTCTTAGCTTCTTCCCACAAATGATCCATCTCTTCCAATGTTGCTTCTATCATTGGTTTATCCAAATGTTTTTCAATGTATTGAAAACGCTTTTTGAATTTCACATTCGTTTCTGCGATGGCAGTTTCAGGATCAATCTCACAATGCCTTGCTAAATTCACAACAGCAAACAACAAATCACCAATCTCTTTTTGTAATTTTTCTTTGTGATGATTCGCCAATTCTGCTTTCACTTCTTCTAATTCTTCTTCGATTTTATCTAAAATTGGCTCAGGTTCACCCCAATCAAAACCAACTTTCGCAGCTTTTGCTTGTAAATTATTGGCAACTGTTAAACCTGATAAGGATGCTTTTACACCATCTAAATAACTTTGCGCTTCGCCTTTAGCTTTTTTCTCTTCAAGCTTAATCGCATGCCAAGCAGCTTTTTGCTCTGCTTCATCCGCATAAACAACACCTTTAAATACATGAGGATGACGGCGCAACATTTTATCATTGACGCTTTTCACCACATCATTGAAATCAAATTGCCCTGCTTCTTTGGCGATTTGTGAATGTAGAACAATTTGCAGTAATAAATCGCCCAATTCATCTCGCAAGCCATCGCTATTCTTTTGAAGGATCGCTTCAACAACTTCAGCACTTTCTTCGTTTAAAAAAGGGATTAAACTTTCATGCGTTTGTTTACGATCCCAAGGACAACCTTCGGGCGATCTCAAAGTGGCAACGGTTTTCAAAAATTCATTCATCATGGATAATATTATGGTGCAATGGCAAAAAATCATTATACGATATCCTTATGAATATTGACCTCGAAATTCCTGACAAAGCTCGTATAATGAATCATTTTCGCAAAGATGGTTATTCCAAAACTCCAAAATAATGACAGATATTCATAGCATATTTTCAGAAGGTGGCGAACTGTGCCAAGCCTTGCCCCACTATTCTCCTCGCGATGCGCAGATCGATATGGCGGAGGCTGTTCAGCGTGCGATTGAAGATCACGAAACTGTCATCATAGAAGCAGGGACTGGTACGGGCAAAACATTTGCTTACTTAATTCCTGCATTGTTATCAGGCAAAAAAGTGATTGTTTCCACAGGAACAAAGCATCTTCAGGATCAGCTCTATGATAAAGATCTGCCGTTACTGAAAAAGATCTTTAAATATAAACCTGTGACAACTGCTTTATTGAAAGGTCGAAGCAACTATTTGTGCTTATATCGCATCAAAACATTGCGCCAACGTGGACGATTTGAAAATAAAAAACAAGTGGATGATTTCTATAGAATCGAGCGTTATGCTGGGCAAGATGAAACGGGTGACATTACAAAATTAGAGAATTTCCAAGATTCCACATTGGCAAGCCATGTAACATCCACAACAGAGAACTGTTTACATACAGAATGCCCTGATTATGAAGAATGCTTCATTTTCAAAGCGCGTAAAAAAGCAATGGATGCAGATATTATCGTCATCAATCACCATTTATTTTGTGCGGATTTATCCTTAAAACAAGAAGGTTTTGGCGAGTTATTACCAGAAGCTGATAGTATCATCATCGATGAAGCCCATCAATTAGCAGAAACAGCAGGTTTATTCTTCAGCGAACAGATTGGCACAAAAATGTTTTCTGATTGGCTAGAAGATTTCAATCGATTAATTGCCTTAGAAGCTAGTGACTTTTCCAATCATGATAAGGTTGCCACAAAAGTGATCGAAGGCATGATCGAATTACGTAAATTATTACCTGAAGGTAATAAGCGCTATTCCCTATCTGAATTTTATCAAGATCGCAAAATTGCTGATCAATTGGCACACATTGCAGATCAATTATTAGAATTAGTTGTACTGGTTAAGCCATTAATCATTCGTTCTAAAACATTGGCGCAAATCGTTGAGCGATTGCAGGAACTACAAGAATCATGGACAAAAATCACAGTCACATCACAGGAAAATCCTGATGATAATACTGTGGTTTGGCTAGAAACATATGTTCATCATTTGATGATTTGCGCAACGCCTTTGGATATTTCAGAGATTTTCCAAAAAAATAGCAAAGGATTAAAAGCTGGCTGGGTTTTCACATCCGCAACTTTAGCTGTGAATGGTAAATTTGCATATTTTTGTGCGCCACTTGGTTTATCCGATGAAAATACATTGTGCCTAAAAAGCCCATTCAACTATAAAAGCAACGCACTCTTTTATCATCCACCAGAATTACCCGAACCCAATCATCCAACATATATTCAAAAGTTTATTACCGCCATGTTGCCTGTGATTACAGAAGCAAAAGGACGAACCTTCATCTTATTCACAAGTTACCGTGCATTGAATGAAGCAGCGACAATCTTAAAAACAGCGTTAAGCTATCCATTATTCATTCAAGGCGATGCACCTAAAATTACATTAATTGATCAATTCAGAGAATCAGGCAATGGTATTTTATTGGGTACAACAAGCTTTTGGGAAGGCGTGGATGTTCGCGGAGAAGCATTATCTTGCGTTATCATTGAGAAATTACCTTTTGCATCGCCCGGCGATCCTATTGAACAAGCCAAAATTGATTTGATTAATAAAAAAGGATTAAATGCTTTCATTAACTATCAATTACCTAAATCCATCATTGCTTTAAAACAAGGGATTGGCCGATTGATTCGAGATCCCAATGATTATGGCTTGTTAGTGATTGCTGATCCTAGATTAGTGACTAAAAATTATGGTAAACAATTTTTAAATAGTTTACCTGAAATGGCTAAAACACAAAAACTAGAACGTGTTCAGAAGTTTTTTGAATATGTTGAGAAAAAACGCTTAGAATAAGCGAAATCTTAATTGAAGGACTTTTTATGTCATCGACGTTACAAATATTTATTTATCCAATTGTTGTGATTGCATCGTACTTAATTGGATCTCTTTCCGCAGCGATCATCACATGTAAAATCATGGGATTGCCTGATCCTAGAACCACAGGATCAAATAATCCCGGCGCAACCAACGTCATGCGCATTGGCGGCAAAAAAGCTGCTGCAATCACTTTAGTCGGTGATTTATTAAAAGGTTTAATTCCTGTTGTGATTGTTAAACTCGTATTTCCAGCAGAATCTTTATTGATTGCTTTGACAGCTTTAGCTGCATTTTTAGGTCATTTATTCCCTATTTTCTTCCAATTCAAAGGCGGAAAAGGCGTTGCAACTGCATTAGGTTGTATCATTGGTTTAAATCTTTGGGTTGCATTGTGTGCTTTCGGTACTTGGTTGATCGTATTTGCTATTTCTAGAATTTCATCTTTATCAGCATTAACAGCAGCTGTGATTGCACCTATTTATTTATGGTTATTTGATGCTTCTATTTCTGTTGTGATTGCTGTTGTGATCATGGATATTTTATTGATTATTCGTCATAAAGCTAACATTCAGCGCATATTGAATGGTGAAGAGAAGAAACTCAGCTCAAAAAAGTAATTTAAACTAGTCGCTTACGCTGTGCTGAACTTGGAATGCCTAACATTTCTCGGTATTTTGCAACAGTTCGGCGGGATAATTCATGACCTTTAACTTCTAAAGATTCTTGTAATTTTTGGTCGCTTAAAGGTTTTCTTTTATCTTCTTCTTGGATAATTTCTTGTAAAACCGCACGAATCGCAACACCAGAAGCATCTTCATCCCCAGTTGATAACTGATTCGTAAAGAAAAAATTCAATGGCAATGTACCTTGTGAGCAAATAATATATTTCCCTGAAACAGCTCTAGAAATAGTTGATTCATTCAAAGAAACAGATTCTGCAATATCTTGCAATCGTAAACCTTTCATCGCTTTTTTACCGTGCAGAAAAAAAGCCTGTTGTGCTTTCACAATCGCCGTCGCAACCTTTAATAAAGTGTCAAATCGATCTTCAATGCTTTTTAAAAAAAAACGAGCTTCTGTTAATTGTGATCGCATCAAATCCCGCCCTTCCATTTTTGTACGTTGTGCTAATTTTGCATATTTTCGGTTAATGCGAAGTTTTGGCAAAATTTCTTCATTCAATGTCACAGTTAAAGTTCCACCTTTCTGCAAAACAATAACATCAGGTTTTACTGCTTCAACTTTATTACTACGATAATTAATGGCTGGATAAGGATTCAAACTTTTAAAACCTTCGAGCATTTCAATGACTTCTTCTTCTAGAAAGTAATAATGTTTTTCAATGCGCTTTAAATCATGCTGTAGTAACCACTTAGAATGATATTGTAATAAATCAATCGCATCTTCTTGCCAATAAGGTTTCGGATCTAGTTGCTTAATTTGCTGAATCAAAGATTCTTCCAATGAAGTTGCGCCAATACCTGCGGGATCAAACTGCTGAATATGATGCAATACCATCATAACTTCATCTTCTTCCACTTCTAATTCAGGATATTGATCCGATAATGCATCAACAATCTCTGATGCAGGCTGAATAAAATAACCATTATCATCCAATGCATCAATTAAAAACGAACCGATTATTAAATCTTTTTGTGATAACTTTAATAATATTAACTGATTTAATAAATGCTCTTCTAATGAAATCTCATAAGTATTTGTATCAAAATTATCCATGTCATCTTGATGATTTTGTGCGCTTAAATGATCAAATGAACCACCATCTTCGTAGCTACTCCAATCTTCTATCACTTCAAAGGGAGTTTCTTGATCTAAATCAAGAGATGAATTGTCATTTTCAATAATACTGTCGGAATTTTGCTCATTTTTTAAACTGCCTGTTTCCAAATCATAAGATGATAAATCAAAATCATTTTCAGGATTAACATCCTGTTCTATCATCATATTTTCTTCTAAAAACTCAGAAACTTCTTGTTCTAATTCTAGCTGAGAACACTGCAAAATCTTCAACGCATTTTGCATTGACTGCGTCAATACCATAGTTTGCGTTTGTTTTTGTATTATACTAGATTTAATTTTCATGTCTCGGCAGTGTATCACAGTATTAATAAGAAGAACTTTGTGTGAAATAATTCACAATAATATTGTATAGTTATACATGGTTAAGTACAGATGATCAGATTTTTTCTCCAATTTTTTTGTAATTTATAGGATTGCAGTGTGAATAATAAAAAATTATTACTTGTTGATGATGACATTGAGTTCTCAGAGCTTTTATCCACTTACCTTTCTGGTGAGGGTTTAGAGATTATTGTAGCTCATGACGGTAAAGAAGCTGCTGCCATTGCACAAACGTCTGTATTTGATGTTTGTTTATTAGATGTAATGATGCCAAGGTTAGATGGTATTGAAACATTAAAACTCTTACGCCAAACACATCCTAATTTACCAGTCATCATGTTAACTGCTAAATCTGATCCCATTGATCGTATTCTAGGCTTAGAATTAGGTGCAGATGATTACATAGCAAAACCACCTGAACCTCGTGAATTATTAGCAAGAATTAAAGCGATTTTGCGTCGTGCTAACCAAACAACAACGCCTGTTATTGAAAGCTTTGAAAAAGATAAAATTCATTGGGATAAACAAAAAAGAATTTTCTACATCAATCAAAAGCCAATTGATCTAACTGGCATTGAATATGAAATTTTAGTTGTGTTGGCAGAAAACCCTGGCGCAGTTGTGCCAAAAGATACTATCTCCATGCAAGCAATGCACAAAAAGCTTCCTCCATTTAACCGCAGTTTAGACGTTCACATTTCTAACATTCGTAAAAAAATTATGAATGAAGATGTAGAAATCAAAAGTGTTCGTGGTCGCGGCTATCAATTGAGCGTATAAATATGATGCGCCTTAAATTGAAAGAATTTTCTAAAAGTTTTCTATTTAGGGCGTGGTTGTCCGTTGTGCTCGCATACAGCATTATTGTGCTGTCTGTGCAATTGGCATATGTTTATATTGCAGATGATTATAACGATGATTGGAAAGAAATCTATCACGCTGAAGTGATTCCTGCGCTTTCCAACATTGTGATTGCTGGCAATGATGAAGACATTAGCAGCCCTATTGCTACCATTGAAAATCTTGCCAATAAATATTCAGAATATCTATCTGTTTATTATTTAGGTGTGATTACGCCCAATCAAAATGTTCTAAAAGCTCATACAGAATTGTTCGAAATGAGCAATATCAAACAAAATCAGCTGATCTATTTTACAGATCGCCACCAGAATCTTTATTTAATAGAAGTTAAAAATCCTAGCCATTCAGTGCTGTATTTTAGCTTGTCCACTGAAGGCTTCATGCTCCGAAGCATTCCAATCTTTGGTTTAATTCTATTTTTTACATTCTTTTGGGCAAGACGCTTTCTATCGCCCATAGAAACATTGATCAAAACAGCACAACAAGTAGGTAAAGGCAATTTACAAATCATTCCGCCTGAATCCACCAGAAATTCTACGCCAGAAATTAAAGAGCTAACACAGACGTTTAATGTAATGGTGCAAAATTTAACAAAGTTACAAAAAAGTCAGCAAGAGATGATTTCAGACATTGCTCACGAATTGCGCTCACCTTTAGCTAGACAAAAATTGGCCATTAACTTATTAAAAGAAAGGCAGTTTCATAAATTTGATTATAAAGAATTATTAGACCGCATTGAAAATGAAGGGCTTCGCCTCAATGAACTCATTGATGAAATCTTAAATTATCTTCGCCCTTTACAAAGCCAACAAGAATTAGATCAAAATGCTGAGCCTATTTATCTAACATCTTTGTTAGAGTCTATTTTAGATGATGCGGCATTTGAATTTTCAAAACAAAATAAAGGCGTTGAAATCAGTGTTGATGTTGATCAAGACCTGATCGTTTTAGGTGAATACTTAAAACTCGAACGCGCTGTAGAAAATATCGTGCGCAACGCACTATTTCATACAAAACCTTATACAAAAATTGAAGTGAGTTTAAGTAAAGACTTATCAACAAATGAAGCAATTATTGCTGTCCGTGATCATGGTTGCGGCATTCCTGAAGAAAATATCCCCTTCTTAACAAAACCTTTTTACCGCGTTGATAGTGCACGCAATAAAAGAGATGGAGGCTATGGTTTAGGCTTGACCATTACACATGTGATTATCACGCATCATAATGGCACTCTGATCTTCAAAAATGCTGATGATGAAGGTTTAATCGTTTTAATAAAATTGCCTTTAATCTCGGACAATTCGTAAATAGAATAGGCTTCACTCTCATTTTCGAGTAGAATGTTATCCTTTTATATCAAGTTTGATTAGGTTAATGTATGAGCGAACGTTTACAAAAAGTATTGGCTAATTTGGGCTTAGGCTCTCGTCGCGCAATGGAAGATTGGATTCGCGAAGGTAGAGTTTCAGTTAATGGGAAAGTTGCCATCTTAGGTACAACGGTTGATGGCTCAGAAAAAATTCTAGTCGATGGCAAACCAGTTCAAGTGGATGATTCTCCTTTAGTGCGTAGAATCATTGCATATCATAAACCTATCGGTGAAGTGACAACACGCCACGATCCTGAAGGTAGAAAAACAATTTTTGATAGCTTACCGCCCATCAAAAACGGTCGTTGGATTTCAATTGGCCGTTTAGATATTAATACACAAGGTTTATTGCTACTCACTAACGATGGTGAATTTGCCAATAAAATGATGCACCCTTCTAGCGAAGTAGAACGCGAATATGCTGTGCGCGTTTTAGGCACTTTGACAGAAGAAATGGTGACAGCCATGAAAACAGGTGTTGAATTTGAAGATGGTATTTCTAAATTTGACGAAATCCTTTATTCAGGTGGTGAAGGCGCAAACATTTGGTATCACGTTATTCTAAAAGGTGGGAAAAACCGTGAAGTTCGCCGTTTATGGGAATCTCAAGGCTTAACAGTATCGCGCTTAATGCGTGTACGTTATGGCAGTTACACAATGCCAAAAGCACTGCGCCAAGGTCACTCAATTGATTTAGATATTGATGCAACCAAAGCAATTTTAGAAGATGCTGGCATGCAATTTCGCATTGAAAACTTCTATGCACCACCAGAAAACAGAAAATCTCAGTATAAAGCAAAGCCTAGTAAGCGTTTTGCAAATAGCTCTGCATCAGAAAAGCCACGTGCATCCTCAACAGATACATCTAGAAAAATGAGAGCAGAATTTGGTTCATCTGAATCAAGAAAAGCACCATCTAGATCGTCTGAACGCACGGATCGT
>JASLHB010000005.1 GCA_030149965.1 Wohlfahrtiimonas sp.
AAGGTTGTGAAAGCAGCAATTAATTCCTGCTTAATCGTTGTATTGTGGCGCTTTAGTTCGAAATATCGTTCTATAAAGGCTGACGGTGTTGACTCCTAGAAAATAGATGAAATGCATCTGGAAGATGCGAATTTGGGAAGGTAACTTAAGATTTCTTGATATTCTTATGGGTATGTCTTTAAGTCACCTCCTTCACCTATTTAATCTAGCGTCGCCTAGCGAATGTTAGAAAGGGAGGAGATACAGCAATAGCAATGCCGATCCCGCTGTCGCGGTATCTTGGGAGGTATTAAAATGTGATAAAACATTTAAAATGTCCTTGCTGTATTCAACATGAAAATAATTTTTGCATTTTAAAGATATTTGTTTGAATGTCAAATACGACAGATAGAATAATCTATATCTCATATATTGATAACATCTCATAAAAATCTATAAGTTTTAATGGGTTATTCACCAATCATACGTCTAAATAGCACTTAAGTGTGCAGCCACTAAAATATGAATAAAATTCCATTAAAATCAACTAACTACTTGCAATGATAAATATTTTTGCTGAATTAATATTCACCGATAGACATTTATCATTCAACAATAAAAAAAGCCCAGTGAAATTTCACTGGGCTTAAAATTGTGTATCAATCTATCTAATTACCTGCTATAAAACCAGCAGCAATAATTAATAAACTACCTGAAAATCCTTCCACTAATCTACGGCGTTTATCACTGGGCACGCTTTTACTGCTTAAATTCGCTAAGCTAACACCGATAATTGTATAAACAATTGCACAGCTCACAATAAATACAGCTGCCAATGATAATGCCTGTACACCATAGTTGCCTGATTTATTAATAAAATTTGGCAAGATCGCTAAATAAATTAATAAACCTTTCGGATTTAAAAAACTTGTTAAAAATCCTTTACGATATAAATGCTTATGCACTTTGGCATCTTTTTGTATTTCTAATAAACCTTTCTTCATTGCTGAGCGAATCATACAAACCGCTAAGTAGAGCAAATATGCAACACCCACCCAACGAATCACATTAAATAACACAGGTGATGCTGCAACCAATGCTGCAACTCCCAAAGCACTCAAGACAGCATGAACACAATAGCCCGTCAAAATCCCTGCATTAGCTTTCATTACAGCTTTCTTACCTGCCGTCAAACCTTGTGAGGCAATAAATAAAACATCAGGCCCTGGCGTACAAACTAATGGAAAAACAGCCAAACCAAATAACAACAAATTATCAAAATACATTCTCGACGATCCTCTCAAAAATCGGAGGCTATTGTAGTCCTTCACCTTTGAAATTTTTACTTGTTGTTATCAATCATGAATGATAATTTAGTGATTAATTCCATTATTATTAATATTTTTAAAAGAAAATGCCAATAAAATTAGATAGCATAGATCGACATATTTTACGTGTATTACAAAAAGATGCTAGCATCCAAAATGCTGATCTTGCACAAATTATCGGATTATCGCCTTCACCTTGTTTACGCAGAGTCAAACTTTTGCAGGAAGCTGGCGTAATCAAGCGTTATATCGCGATTGTGGATGGCGCCAAAGTGGATGCAGGTTTGACTCTTTTCTCGCGCATTTGGTTCAAAGCGCAAGATGCCAAAACGATTGATAGCTTCATCGAAGCCATTCAAGATATGCCAGAAATCATCGAATGCCATTTGATGGCGGGCGAATGTGATGCTTGGTTACGTATTGTGACAAAAGATTTGGATAGCTATCGCCAATTTCATGCCAATAAACTCACTACAATTAAAGCGATTCAAAGTGTTAAAACTGATGTACCAATGGATACCGTAAAGCTGACTTATAGCTTACCCATTTGAGTCCTGTTATTTTTTCACAATAAAAAAAGCCTTTAGAAATCTCTAAAGGCTTTTTAAATACAATATATTTAAGTGATTATTGAACGATTAACTGCTCGATCGACACTGGTGTTTCTAACGCTTTCAATGCTGCTTTTTCAGCATTGATGTAATCCATAATTGCAGTTGTTAATGGCTTTGTATTATCGCCAGAAATCGCAGAAATTTGGAAACATGGACCTTCCCACTGAACTTCTTTTAAGAAATCTGCGATACGTTCTTCGCGTTCATCTTCAGGAATTAAGTCCAATTTGTTTAAAACTAACCAACGATCTTTCTTAGCCATCTCTTCATCATACTGTTCCAATTCATTCGTGATTACACGGAAATCTTCAACAGGATCTTGTGAATCACTATATGGTGACATATCAACCAAGTGCAACATGATCGATGTACGAGATAAATGACGTAAGAATTTATGACCTAAGCCAGCACCTTCTGCCGCACCTTCGATCAATCCAGGAATATCAGCCATTACAAAGCTATCCAATGGTCCAACGCTCACAACACCTAAATTAGGATGCAATGTTGTAAATGGATAATCTGCAACTTTTGGACGTGCCGCAGATACAGCACGAATCAACGTTGATTTACCTGCATTTGGTAAGCCCAATAAACCAACATCAGCCAATACTTTCAATTCCAAACGCAAACGACGTTCTTCACCTGGCGTACCTGGTTTAGTTTGTCTTGGCGCTCGGTTAGTGGATGACTTAAATCGAGTATTACCTAAACCATGGAAGCCACCTTGTGCAACTTTAGCCACTTGCCCATTTTCTGTTAAGTCACAGATAAACTCATTAGTATCTGCATCATGTACTTGCGTACCTAATGGAACAACTAAAATTAAATCTTCACCTGCTGCGCCTGTACAGTTAGCACCACGACCATTTTCACCACGCTTTGCTTTAAAAGTCTTAGCAAATCGGAAATCAACCAATGTGTTTACAGCATCAGATGCTTGTAGAAAAATACTACCGCCATCACCGCCATCACCACCATCAGGTCCTCCGAAAGGAATGAACTTCTCGCGACGAAAACTTAAACATCCATCACCACCATTACCTGCTTCAACCGCAATGATCACCTCATCAACGAATTTCATCTGCCCTCCTTGAACCGACAGCATAAATAATAAAAGCCCCAATAAAAGGGGCTTTTAAAAACAACTAAAATTTATTAAGCAACTGGTTGGATGCTTACAAATTTACGGTTTTTTTGTCCTTTTACTTCAAATACAACGTGACCATCAGCTTTTGCGAATAAAGTATGATCTTTACCCAAGCCTACGTTATCACCAGCGTGAAAACGAGTACCACGTTGACGAACGATGATAGAACCAGCTGGAACTAATTCACCGCCAAAACGCTTAACACCTAAGCGTTTACTTTCGGAATCGCGACCGTTACGGCTCGAGCCGACGCCTTTCTTCTGTGCCATGTTTAAATCCTCTTATACGTCTAGGAATCTCGCAATTATGCAGAGATGCTAGAAATTTTAACTTCAGTAAAGTGTTGACGATGTCCAGCGTGCTTACGAGAATGCTTACGACGACGGAACTTGATGATTTCAATCTTACGTCCACGACCTTGTTTCAATACTTCTGCAACTACTTTAGCATTTGCAACAAGTGGTGTACCAACAGTTGTAGAACCATCTGTACCTACCAACAATACTTCTGCAAATTCTACGTTAGAACCTTCAGCAGCGCCTTCTAATTTTTCAATGCGAAGGATTTGACCTTCAGCTACACGGTATTGTTTACCGCCTGTTTTGATTACAGCATACATGTGTAATGCTCCAAATAGTTAAGTGAATCTGAATTCTTTTGCTATCACGTTGAACAAGTCAACAAGAAATAACAGTCCATAAAAAGGACGTGATT
>JASLHB010000027.1 GCA_030149965.1 Wohlfahrtiimonas sp.
TTCCTTCTTTAACTTTAACGTTGACAACAACCGTATCTCCTGTTGAAAATTCAGGAAGCTGACGGCTCATCATCTCTTGCTCTAATTGCTGTACGATATTCATAATTGATAAACCTATTGTTCAAAACCAACTATAATAATTGGTAACCATAAAAAGGAAAGCATTGTATACCATTTAAAAATAATTTGCATATTTTTTGTCTTCTTCTAGATAAAAATATCTATAGGACCAGCACCTTCACGAATGATCTCTGGCACACCAGAAGTCAAATCTATAACTGTTGTTGGTGAATGACTACAATCTCCTGAATTGATTATAGCATCTACTCGTTTTTCTAGCAGATCTTCAATCTGATAAATTTCACGCAAATCTTCGATACCATAATTGGGCAATGTTACTGTTGTTGACAACAAAGGCTCACCCAAAGCCTCTAATAAATCTTTAGTGATTTGATGATCCGGCACGCGTAAACCAATCGTTTTACGCTTTGGTGTTAATAATTTTTTTGGAATATCTTTTGAACCTTTTAACACAAAAGTGTATGGTCCAGGCAAAACAGCTCTCAACAAACGATATTGACTGTTATCAACCATTGCATAAGTTGCTAATTCCGATAAATCTCGACACACTAATGAAAAAAAATGATCATCATCCACTTCACGAATGCGACGAATTTTCTCCATACCTTGTTGATTTCCAACCATGCAACAAAAAGCATAACTAGAATCTGTTGGATAAACCAAAACCCCATCTTTACGTAGAATCTCCACAGCCTGAGAAATTGCTCTTGCTTGTGGATTTTCAGGATGCATATATAAAATCATAACAACCTCAAATTATTTTCTTTGATATCTATGATGATTCAATTGCAGCCATTGTAACGCAATAATAGTCGAAGCTGTTTGAATTTCACCTTCAAACATCATATCCATTGCTTTCTCTCTTGACACAACAAAAGCTTCAATGTCTTCATGTTCTTCCGCCAGACCAAAATATCCACCTGCTTGTGATAAATCAGTCAAAGCCAAGAAAAGATATAATTTTTCATTACTACCACCCACCGATGGAAAGAAATCACAAATAGGCGTTAAATTACTAATATTTAAACCCGCCTCTTCCAAAGCCTCACGCTCAGCAACATTGACAAAAGCTTCATCTGTTTTATCCACCAATCCTGCAATCAGCTCAATAATCCATGGCGATTCCATTTTACCAGCAGATGCAATGCGCAATTGACGAGTCAACAAAACAGTATCATGAACAGGATCGTAAGGAAGAACAGCGACAGCATCTAATCTGACAAATACTTCACGACGTACATCCTGAATCATTTCACCTTTAAAAGTTGGATGATCAAAAATCAACTCATCCACCTTAAAAAAACCATCATATTTACGCGTTAAACTTTTAACTTTAATCTTCTGAGCATCAGGCAATGTCATTTTACACTCCGTATTGATCGCGATACTTTTTCATTTTTTCTAACGT
Source organism: Wohlfahrtiimonas sp. (assembly GCA_030149965.1). GTDB lineage: Bacteria > Pseudomonadota > Gammaproteobacteria > Cardiobacteriales > Wohlfahrtiimonadaceae > Wohlfahrtiimonas. The sequence continues at coordinate 1,490 of JASLHB010000027.1, forward strand.
TACAATATTATCACTAGATGCTTCTAAATAACTGATCAAATCACTCATTGAAATCAATGAACAAACAGTTAAACCATAATTTTGACGCATTTCCTGAACCGCCGATAATTCTGATTGACCACGCTCTTGACGATCCAGCATTAACACCACACACGTTGGTTTTGCACCTGATTTTTCAATCAACTCAATCGATTCACGAATCGCTGTACCTGCTGTCATTACATCATCAATCAACAACACTTCGCCTTGCAACGCAGAACCTACAATCATTCCACCTTCGCCATGATCTTTAGCTTCTTTACGATTAAAGCTCCAAGGATAATTCTGATGGTATTTACTATATAAAGCAGCAACTGTCGCTGAAACCAAAGGAATGCCTTTATAAGCAGGCCCAAACATCATATCAAATGATAATTGATGCTCTTTAATCATCTCAGCGTAAAACTCACCCAGTTTCGCTAATGCTTCTCCAGTGTTAAATGCACCTGCATTAAAAAAATAAGGACTAACTCGCCCAGATTTTAATGTAAATTCGCCAAATTTTAATGCTTCATATTGAATTGCTAATTCAATAAATGCTTTTTGATGATCCTTCATGATGATTCCTAAATTTAAATATAAAAAACATACGAAAAAAAAGCCATGTTACCATGGCTGATTGTGTTCTTTTAAAACTAGCGACCCCAGTTTCTCACTTGTCCGCTATCAATATGTACGAAATTAGAACGGCTATAATAACCAACACCACCCGCTTTCAATGAAAGCGCAGCACGTTTAATATTAGCTGTTGATGTACCTGGCATTCTAATATCAATTGCACGACCACGCATATGGAAGCTATCTTTCGCAACACCTTTTTGCTGGCGACTCAACATAGCATTCGTTTGAGGTGAACGATATCCACTCAATGCATGTGTTGGCTTGTGATAACCCAATTGTAAGCGTAGTGCAAATAATTGGTCTAATACGTGCGGATCATATAATTTTGCTGTTTTTGTTCTGCGATCACGCAACGCCCAAGAAATTTCATCCAATGATTCGCGAATATAGCCTTCACCTGGAATCCAATAAATGATACGACTTGTTTCACCTAAAGCTGGTGTAAAAATTCTTAATTCGCGCTCTTTAGTCACAGCTTCTTTTGCTAAAGCTGGTTGCATTGCAAACACCCCCATCAAAGAAGTTGCTGCTACAGCACCTGTGGCTAATTTTAATAAATTTCTACGATTTTCGCACACGAGATCATTATGTGCAGAAATATATTGCTCATACGATAAGGTATCATCAATCGTTTGAATGATAGGCGATTGATTATTTTCGAGAGTGTCCATACTACCTCTTTCTTTTAATTTTAAAATACTACACCTCTGACTTACACATTACATTGTAAATCCGCAAGACAAATTCTTCTAAAAATACAATAGATAGGAATAATTCTATCCATATATAGTTTTTCATGCAAGGGAAATATGAAAAAATGCCTCGCTAGATAAAAGAATACTGATATATGTTAGAATCGTTGCTTTATCTTCACCTTCTGTTTGGAACATTGAATAATCATGGATGATCAACAAATTCAACAACTTAAAATACCACCTCATTCCATTGAAGCAGAACAAGCGCTATTAGGCGCCCTACTCTATGACATTGAAGGCTGGCAAAGAATTGATGGAAAACTTAACCCAATTGATTTTTATCGTGGTGACCATAGATTAATTTTCACAACCATTCAGCAATTAGCAGAATCAGGTAAACCAATAGACATTCTAACGGTTTCCGATCATTTAGAGCAACAAAGTAAACTAGATGATGCTGGCGGTCGACCTTACTTAGCAATGTTGGCCTCTGAAACAACTGGTGCAACCAACATTACAGCTTATGCTGATATTATTCGCGAGCGCTCAATTGTTCGCCAATTAATTGGTGCAGGTTCAAAAATTGTCGATAACGGCTTTAACCCTGAAGGTAGAACATGTGCTGAATTATTAGAAGAAGCAGAAAAAAGTGTTTTCGCAATTGCAGAACAAGGCACAAAAGCTGGTGAAGGCTTACTAGATATTAATACAGTTTTACAAGCATCACTTCAACGCTTAGAAGAACTAGGTAAAATTGAAGATGGTATTACAGGCGCACCAACTGGTTTAGCTGAATTTGATAATATGACTTCAGGCTTACAAAATGGCGATATGATTGTTGTTGCTGGCCGTCCTTCAATGGGTAAAACCACATTTGCCATGAACATTGTCGAAGCCGTTGCTATTTCAACAAAAAAACCAATCGCTGTATTCAGCTTAGAAATGCCAGCAGAACAATTGGTTATGCGTATGTTCTCTTCTCTTGGCCGAATCGAGCAAACTAACTTACGTAAAGGTAAATTAGATACGCATGAAATGCAGCGTTTAGTCAGCGCAACTAAACAATTGAACCAAACAAAAATCTTCATTGATGATGCAGGCGGATTAAGCCCATCAGATATGCGTGCGCGTGCTCGTCGATTAAAGCGCGATCACAAGGATCTTGGTTTAATCATGGTGGATTACTTACAATTAATGAAAGTACCCGGAATGGGCGATCAGCGTGTTGCTGAAGTTTCTGAAATCTCACGTTCTTTAAAATTAATGGCGCGTGAATTAGAAGTACCTGTTATTGTTCTTTCACAGCTCAACCGAAGCCTAGAGCAACGACCAAATAAACGACCAATCATGAGTGATTTACGTGAATCAGGTGCTATCGAGCAAGATGCAGACTTAATTTGTTTCGTATATCGTGATGAAGTTTATAATCAAGATAGCCCAGAAAAAGGCATTGCTGAAATCATCATTGGTAAACAACGTAACGGTCCAATTGGTACAGTAAAAGTTGCATTCCAAGGTAAATATTCGAGATTTACTGATCTTACAACCATTGATTATGGCAACACAAATTATAGCGATGAATAAAGATCACCCCAATATCTGCCATACAAATTGACAACAAAAATCACAATAACCATTAAAGTGGTACATTACTTGAATACCACTTTAATCCTTTAATATTCAAAATGTTCTACTAAAAATAAATATCATTAAAAAAATTATTCACAAGAACTCTAAAACAAAATAATTACAAAATCGATTCAAAGCTTTGAATCGCAAATTTTTCAACCAATTAACATAGCAACAACAGACTTGATTAGCACAAAGATTAATCAAAATTAATAAATTATTTCATGTAAATACGGATAATTTAAAAATATGGTAGGATTATCGAACCTATATTAACCGCAATTTTAAGGTGTAAACATGCCACAAAATATTATTGTCCTTAAAGAAGGAGCTGCAAAAGAAAAGCGCGTTGCGCTAGATCCTTTAGTAGCAAAGAAATTTAAAGATCTTGGATTCACTGTTATTTTGACGCCAAATGCAGGTGAAAGTGCTTATTTCCCTGATTCTAGTTATCCAGAGGTTACTGTTGAAGCACCTCAATTTGGCGAAAACGATATCGTTCTTTGCGTTCAAGCGCCAAGCGTTGAAACAATCAAATCATTGAAGCCAGGTACAATTTTAGTAGGTTTATTAAATCCTTACCAAAATTCCACTATCGTTAAGGCCTTGAAATCTCAAAAAATCACTTCTTTAGCAATGGAATTGATCCCAAGAATTACGCGCGCACAAAGCATGGATGCATTATCATCTCAAGCAACGATCGTTGGCTATGAAGGCGTATTGATGGCAGCATCATTATCTCCTCGTTTATTCCCAATGTTAACAACTGCTGCTGGTACAATTCGCCCTGCAAAAGTTGTTGTGATTGGTGCAGGCGTTGCTGGTTTACAAGCAATTGGTACAGCGCGTCGCTTAGGCGCACAAGTTGAAGCTTATGACATTCGCCCAGATGCAAAAGAACAAGTTGAATCTTTGGGGGCAAAACTCATTGATACAGGCGTAAATGCTGCTGGTGAAGGCGGTTATGCTCGTGAATTAACAGCTGAAGAAGTTGAGATGCAAGCAGAAGCTTTGAAAAAGCATTTAAGCAAAGCACATGCTGTTATCAGCACTGCAGCAATCCCAGGCCGTAAAGCTCCAACAATCATCACAAAAGATATGGTTGATGGCATGCTAGAAGGCTCTGTAATCATTGATCTTGCTGCTGAAACTGGCGGTAACTGTGAATTAACAAAAGTAGATAGCATCATTCAGCACAATCATGTCACGATTTCTGGACCTGTTAATGTTGCTTCAGGCAAACCATTACACGCATCAGAAATGTATGCAAAAAACCTATTGAATTTACTTTCACCATTCATGGCGGAAGGACAATTAACTTTAGATTATGACGATGAAGTGATTGCACAATGTCTTTTAACAAAAGATGGAAAAATTGTGCATGAACGTGTTCGTCAAGCATTGGAGAAATAATTATGATTACACTTTTCGTAATAGCTTTAGCTGCGATTGTGGGCTTTGAGATCATCTCTCGCGTACCTGCGATTTTGCACACACCATTAATGTCAGGCTCAAACTTCATTCATGGCGTTGTATTGATCGGTGCAATGATTGCATTGGGCGAAGCAGAAGGATTTTGGCAAACAACTTTAGGCTTTATCGCTGTTGTATTTGGTGCAGCAAATGCTGTAGGTGGTTACGTTGTGACTGAACGCATGCTAGAAATGTTCAAACCAAGCGATAAAAAAGGGAGTAAATAATGACGGGCTTATTACAATTTATCGTTAATCTTGGCTACTTCGCGACTGCAATTACATTCATTTTTGCATTGAAACGCATGAGCCATCCATCAACTGCTCGCTCAGGGATTGTTTGGGCTGGTTACGCAATGGCATTTGCCACTGTTTTAACATTCATTCATCCTGCTATTCATGGCAACTACTTCTTAATGATTTTTGCGATCTTAATTGGTGGAATCATTGCCAATGTGACAGCTAAGAATGTTGCGATGACAGATATGCCACAAATGATCGCAATCTATAATGGCGTTGGTTCTGCTTCTGCTGCTTGTATTGCTGCAATCACATTATTGCGCACTGGCACATTAGTTGAAATCCACAGCGAAACAGCTGGTGGCATTCGCGAATTACCTCCAATGTTATTATTGGCAGGAATCGGCGGTTTGATCGGTTTAATCTCATTCACGGGCTCAATCATTGCTTGGATGAAATTAGATGGCCGCATGAACAATGTTGTGCGCATCAAAGGTCGTAATGCAATTAATGGCGCATTGTTAATGTCTGCAATCTTATTTGTGATCATGTTGGCCAACGTTTCTGCAACGACAACAGCGCCAAGTTACTTCTTAATTGTTGCATTGTTTGTTGTAGCAGCAGTTTTAGGTATTTTGATCGCTATTCCAATCGGCGGCGCAGATATGCCAGTTGTTATCTCTTTATTCAATGCATTGACTGGTTTAGCCGTTGCATTCGAAGGGATTGCGACAAACAACTACGGATTAGTTGTTGCTGGTATGGTTGTTGGTGCTGCAGGTTCGTTATTGACGATCTTAATGGCAAAAGCAATGAACCGTTCATTATCTAACGTATTGTTCTCTAACTTCGGTGAAGTACAAGCAAGCACAGAAGAAATCACTGGTAGCTTAAAACCTGTTTCAGCAGCTGACTCTGCGATGACAATGGCTTACGCACAGAAAGTTATCATCATTCCTGGTTACGGCTTAGCAGTTGCGCAAGCACAGCATAAAGTTGCTGAATTAACAAAACTTCTACAAGATAAAGATGTTGATGTTAAATTCGCAATTCATCCTGTTGCTGGTCGTATGCCTGGCCACATGAACGTATTATTGGCTGAAGCTGGTATTCCTTATGATTTAATCTTCGATCTAGATGAAATCAATGATGAATTCAAAGATACAGATGCTGTATTAGTAATCGGTGCTAACGACGTTGTTAACCCTGTTGCTAGAACAGATAAATCAAGCCCAATCTATGGCATGCCAATTTTGAATGCTGACATGGCAAAACAAGTATTCGTTGTGAAACGCGGACAAGGTGCAGGTTTCTCTGGTATTGAAAACCACCTATTCTATTTAGATAACACTAACATGGTTTACGGTGATGCTCAGAAGATGGTTAATGATATGATCGCATCTATCAAAACGCTTTAATAAAATACAAGTAAACAAAAGCGCTCCTAGTGAGCGCTTTTTTATTATCTCAATATAGTTAGCTATC
>JASLHB010000071.1 GCA_030149965.1 Wohlfahrtiimonas sp.
ACTGAAATTAAAGACGTTCTTGCACAACATGGTTTGTCTTTGGGTACTAAATTGGATAACTGGCCACCTTTACACTTAGATGTAAGCAAGCCGCCAGCATAATTAAGTTACAAATTTTTAAGGAATTATTCTAATGCGTCATCGTAAATCAGGTCGTGCCTTTAGTCGCACATCAGCGCATAGAAAAGCAATGTTCAAAAACATGGCTGTTTCTATGATTGAGCATGAATTAATTAAAACAACAGTACCAAAAGCTAAAGAATTAAGATCAGTTGTTGAGCCTTTAATTACTTTGGCAAAAGTTGACTCAGTTGCTAACCGTCGTTTAGCATTCGCTCGTTTGCGTTCAGAAGCAGCAGTTGCAAAATTGTTCACTGAAATTGCACCGCGTATGCAACAGCGTCCAGGCGGATACTTAAGAATTCTTAAGTGTGGTAACCGTCCAGGTGATAACGCGCCAATGGCTTATGTAGAGCTAGTTGATCGCGCAACTGCACCAGCAGATAAAGCTGAGTAATTGTTTTAAAATTGATAGAATAGGCCGGTTCATCCGGCCTTTTTATTATTTGGTGAAATATGTATTTTACACATCTAGATCTTTCTTCTCGATTATCAAATTTTGATGGTCGTGCAATCACTATTGGTTCATTTGATGGCATTCATATTGGTCATCAAAAAATTCTCGCAGAATTAAATCAATATGCCAAAGCTCATAATTTACAACGTACGCTTGTAACATTTAGCCCTCTTCCACCTGAATACTTCAAAAAAGGTATATCACATCGCTTAATGTCATTAAGGGATAAGGCTGAGTTTTTGAAGAAAAATGATTTAGTGGATGAAGTTATATTAATCCCATTTTCTAAAGCGATGGCAACCATCACTGCAGATAGCTTCTTAGATGATATTTTAATTGATCATTTACAAATGAAAGCTCTGTTTGTTGGCAAGGATTTTAAATTCGGCCATAAAGCTCAAGGGAATATTGAATTTTTAGCAGAAGCATTAAAAAATAGATATCATTTTTCTGCGATTGATGATTTAACACGCAATGATATTCGTGTGTCATCCACAAAAATTAGAGAGTATTTAGCAGATAGTAATCTGCCAGCAGCCAAAGAATTTTTAGGTCGTGATTATAGTTTAATAGGCAGAGTTGTCCCTGGAAATCAATTAGCACGTACATGGGGCATGCCAACTATTAATATTCACTTGCAGCATGATTTTCCTTTGATCGGTATTTATAACGCAACTGCTCAAAATTTATGTACAGGTAAAAAATATACAGGTGCTGCAAGTATTGGTTTTCGTCCAACGATTGGTGGAACCAGTGTTGTTCTTGAAGTTCATCTTCATGACACCAATGAAGATCTATATGGTCAATTCTTCAAAGTTTCTTTTATTAATAAAATGAGAGATGAAATAAAGTTCGATACGCTCGAGGATTTGCGAAAGCAAATTGAGCATGATATAACGGACTCTTATTCGTTTTTTAAAGACTATTCAGAATAGGTACAGACTGTGAGTAAAGATAAATCTCAAGACAATGGTAATCACACATATAAGGATTCGCTGAATCTTCCAACAACTAATTTTGATATGCGTGCAAATTTGCCGACTAAAGAGCCAAAGTTTGTTGAGTTTTGGGAATCAATTGATTTGTATGCCAAACAAAGAAAACAATTTGCAGGCAAGCCTAAATTTGTATTGCACGATGGTCCTCCATACGCAAATGGTGCATTACACTTAGGTCACTTTGTGAATAAGACTTTGAAAGATATTATTGTAAAATCTCATGGTCAAATGGGCTACGATTCTCCATATGTTCCTGGTTGGGATTGTCATGGTTTACCGATCGAATTAGTGGTTGAGCGTAAATTTGGCAAAGTTGGCCCAAATATGACAGCAGAAGAATTCCGCCAAAAATGTGCTGATTTCGCTGCAACTCAAGTGGATTTACAGCGTGATGAATTTAAACGTTTTGGTATTTTAGGTGATTTTGATCATCCATATTTAACATATAATAAAAAAACAGAAGCAGATACTGTTCGTTCATTGGCTAAAATCTATGAAAATGGTCACATGGAACGAGGATCTCGTCCAGTTAACTGGTGTTTGGATTGTGGTTCATCTTTGGCTGAGGCTGAAGTTGAGTATGCTGATAAAAAATCACAAAGTATCGATGTTAAATTCTCAGCTGTAGATTTAGCAGCGTTCAATACTGCAACAAATTCAAATGTAACAGCGTCAGTATCTGTCGTGATCTGGACAACAACACCTTGGACATTACCAGCAAACGAGGCTGTATCTGTACATCCTGAATATGATTATTCAGTGGTTGAATTCAATGGTGAACAATTCGTTGTTGCTACTGAATTGGTTGAAGGTTTAGCAAAGCGTTGGAAAGGTGATATCACTGTTCAATCAACGTTTAAGGGTAAAGTTTTAGAAGGTTTACAATTAAATCATTGTTTCTATGATAAACAAGTACCAATTATCTTGGGTGAGCACGTTACTTTAGAAGGTGGTACAGGTTGTGTTCATACTGCACCATCACATGGTGATGATGACTATAAAGTCGGTTTGCAATATAACTTACCAATGGGTAATTATGTTTTGGGCAATGGTGATTATTCATCAGAAGTAGCATTGTTTGCTGGCCAAAATATCAGAACTGTAGAAAGCAACATCATCGAAACTTTGAAAGAAAAAAATACATTAGTATTCTTATCTAAGATCGAGCATAGCTATCCTCATTGCTGGAGACATAAAACGCCAACGATCTATCGTGCAACAGCACAATGGTTTATCAGCATGGATAACAAGAATCTTCGTCAAGATATTTTGAAAGAAATTGATGGCGTTAAGTTTACGCCAAGCTGGGGACAAGCACGTTTATACGGCATGATCGAAGGTCGTGGAGATTGGTGTATTTCTCGTCAACGTTATTGGGGTAATCCAATTCCTTTATTCTTGCATAAAGAAACAGGCGAATTGCATCCGAATACTACAGAATTAATGTTGAAAGTTGCTGATCAAATCGAAGAGAAAGGTTTAACAGGTTGGTTTGAAGCTGATATTGCGGAATTTTTGAATGCAGAAGATGCTGCAAATTATGAAAAGAACAAAGATATCTTGGATGTTTGGTTCGATTCAGGAACAACACATTACACAGTATTGCGCCAACGTGAAGGCTTAACTTATCCAGCAGATTTATATCTAGAGGGTTCGGATCAGCATCGTGGTTGGTTCAACTCATCAATCTGTACATCTGTTGCAATGGATGGTATAGCACCATACAAACAATTGTTAACGCACGGATTCACAGTGGATTCTCAAGGCCGCAAAATGTCTAAATCTTTAGGCAATGGTATTGAGCCACAAGATGTAATGGATAAAATGGGTGCGGATGTTTTACGTTTGTGGGTTTCTTCAACTGATTATCGTGGCGAAATCCCTGTATCTGATGAAATTTTAAAACGTACATCTGAAACTTATCGTCGTATCCGTAATACAGTGCGTTTCTTATTAGCGAACACTGGCGAATTTGATTTTAAGAAAGATGCAATTCCTATGGATGAATTATTGCCATTGGATCGTTGGGTGATTGATCGTGCACATCAATTACAACAAGAAATCTCTGAGCATTATGTTGATTTCTCTTTCCATAATATCTATCAGAAATTACAAAGCTTCTGTTCGATTGATTTGGGTAGTTTTTACTTAGATATCACAAAAGATCGTCAGTATACTTGTGCAAAAGATTCACATGCGCGCCGTTCATGTCAAACTGCATTGCATCATGTATTGGAAGCGTTGGTTCGTTGGATGGCACCAATTTTGTCATTCACAGCAGAAGAAACATGGCAGAACATGCGTGAGAAAGATGCTGATCGTTTAGAATCTATCTTCTTAGCAGAATTCTATACAGGCTTAGTGCCTTTAGAAAATACGAAATTTGATCGTCCTTTCTGGGATATGTTATTGAATGTTCGTTCAGAAGTTTCTAAAGAGATCGAAAAGCATCGTGCAAATGGTGAAATTGGTTCTTCATTGCAATCAAATGCAACGATCTATTGTTCACAAGGCATTTTCGATAAATTAGTAATGCTAGAAGACGAATTACGTTTTGTATTGTTAACATCTTATGCAACGATTAAACCTTTGGCTGATAAAGCTGATGATTTGGTTGTATTTGATTTAGAAGATGAGCAATTTGCAGTTGAAATCGAAGTAAACAATCATAAGAAATGTGTGCGTTGTTGGCATTATCGTGAAGATGTAGGTACGCATGCAGATCATGAAGATTTATGTGATCGTTGTATCACTAACTTGACGCCAGAGGGCGAGAATCGTCAATATGCCTAATTCATCTTTACAAACAAAGAAGATTACAATCTTCTTTGTTTTGGCTTTGATTGGTGTTGTGATTGATCAAGGTACTAAATGGTGGTTTAACTCAACATTAGAACTTTATGGCGCAGGAATTACTGTGATTCCTGATTTCTTATCATGGCGCTTGGCTTATAATCATGGTGCTGCATTTAGTTTCTTGGCAGATCATGCAGGTTGGCAACGATGGTTTTTTATTGTGATTGCAATTATTGCTGCAATTGTGATTGCTGTTTTGATCATCCGACGTAAAGCACATGAGCGTATTTTGCCTTATGGTTTAGCGCTTATTATGTCGGGTGCCATTGGTAACGTGATAGATCGTATTTGGCATGGTTATGTGATCGATTTCATTAGCACACAATTTGGAACTTATTATTTTCCAATTTTTAATATCGCTGACATCTGTGTCTCAATTGGCGCAGGCTTAGTCATTTTGTCATCGTTTATTGAGCGTTCACATCATGAGTAAAAAGATTTATTTAGCCAATCCGCGTGGATTTTGTGCGGGTGTTGACCGTGCAATTGGTATTGTTGAAAAAGCATTAGAGCAATTTGGTGCTCCAATATATGTTCGCAATGAGGTCGTTCACAATAAATTTGTTGTGGGTGGTTTACGTGAACGTGGTGCAATTTTTGTGAAAGAGTTGCACGAAGTGCCAGATGATTCAATTGTAATTTTCTCCGCACATGGGGTTTCTAAAGCGGTTCAGAATGAAGCGAAAGAGCGTGGTTTAAAGGTTTTTGATGCAACATGTCCGTTAGTGACAAAAGTGCATATGGAAGTCAGTCGTGATGCTCGTAATGCACGTGATACAATTTTAATTGGCCATGCTGGGCATCCTGAAGTTGAAGGGACAATGGGGCAATTTGATGCATCTTTTGGTGGCAAGATTTATCTTGTGGAAGATATGAAAGATGCTGAGAAGATCCACATTGATAACCCAGATAACATCAGCTATGTGACGCAAACGACATTATCATTGGATGATACAAAAGAGATTATTGGTAAATTGCGTGATCGCTTTCCTGTGATTTCAGCACCTAAAAAAGATGATATTTGTTATGCAACGCAAAATCGTCAAGATGCTGTGCGTGAATTGTCTCAGAAATGTTCGTTGATTTTTGTTGTCGGTTCTAAAAATAGCTCCAACTCAAATCGTTTACGTGAATTAGCTGAGAAAGAAGGTGCTGTTGCTTATTTGATTGATCGAGCAAATGATATTGATGTTGCAGTATTGAAAGATCATGAAAATATCGGTGTAACAGCAGGTGCTTCAGCACCAGAAATTTTAGTGAAAGAAGTGTTAGAGTTATTGGCTAAAGAAGGCGCGGTTCTTCAGGAGAATTTATCAGAGAATCCTGAAACAATAGTATTCCCACTGCCGAAAGAATTACGTGATTAATTAAATCATAATGAAAAGCATCCAGATGGATGCTTTTTTATTGTCTTGAATTTAATCAACCAAAGATCTTCGCCAATAGTTTTGCAAAGGCTAATTGGTTATTTAAAAATGCTTTGATCACTAAGCGATTAGCAAAGCTCAAGTGGTTGAGATCGATGATCTTCTCATCTATCAGTTTTTTGAAATTACGTTGAGCAACTGGAATCAATTGAGCACGTAATTCTTTGCCTTTCGTTTTACGGATGATTTTACTTACGATCATACGATAAGCATCATTCGCCATTTGTTGTTTAAACAAAGTATCCACTTGTGATGGGATATTGTTGCCAAGAATAAAGTAATCATAAGTATGTTTTAAACGTTGCGTAGCATCGTTTAAATAGCGTTCTGCACGTAAACCTGATGTTATGCTTGCTTCATGGCGGCGATAGAAATAGAGTGGTAAATCAACTTTTCCGAAACGATTAGTTTTTGCATACAGCTGCAATGCATACATATAATCATCTTCATAAAAGATATCTTCATAAAAGCGGAACTCTTTGTAGCGATCATAGCGATAAAGTTTATTCCAGGCAGGTGAATCTGGTGATTGTGCATCACGTTTTAAGAATAGTTCTAATGCATTATTATGCTCTGTAATTGCAATGTTTTGAGCATCATATTTTTGATTTTGAATTTCAGATAAATCACTAAATGTGAGCTTATTGAATGCAACAAAATCCAATGTGGATTTTTTCTCAATGGCATTGAAGCAGATTTCCATGGTTTGCGGATGCAATAAATCATCACCATCCATGAACATGAAGTATTCACAATCACTCACACTTTCAATGCCAATATTACGAGAATGACAGGGTGATCCATAATTTTTCTCATTTTGTATGGCAATAAAGCGATCATCATTGGCAGCAAATTGTTGTAGTTTTTCAAAAGTATCATCCGTTGAGCGATCATCCACGCAAATGCATTTAAAATCAGCAAACGATTGGTTTTTAATTGAGTTTAAACATTCTTCAACGTAATGACTTAAATTGTAAAAAACGACGATGATGCCAATTTTCTTCATGGATATAGCCCAATTAATCTGAATGAATAGCCATTATAGTCGAATCATTATAAAACTACTGCCAATATTAATTTCTCCCTACGGGAGAAATTGAGTAAATATGATAAAAAAACCACATCAAGACTATTGATGTGGTTTTGGTTAAAGCTTAGTTAAAAAATTAGATCTTTTTCGCTAACTCAACAGCTTTACCGATGTAATTGTGTGGCGTTAATTTTTTCAATTCCACTTTAACATCTTCAGGCATTTCTAAAGAATCAATGAACACAGATAATTTTTCTGCACTGATCTTTTGTCCGCGTGTTAATGCTTTCAATTTTTCATACGGTGATTCGATGTTGTAACGGCGCATCACAGTTTGGATTGGTTCTGCTAATACTTCCCAGTTCAAATCTAAATCTTTGCTGATGATTGCTTCGTTCACTTCTAATTTGCCTAAGCCTTTTTGTAAGCTCTTATATGCAATCAAAGTGTAACCAAATGCCGAACCTAAGCTACGCAATACTGTTGAGTCGCTTAAGTCACGCTGCCATCTTGAGATTGGTAATTTTTCTGCAAAGTGGATGAACAATGCATTAGAAATACCAAAGTTACCTTCCGCATTTTCAAAGTCAATTGGGTTAACTTTATGTGGCATTGTAGAAGAACCAACTTCGCCTTCAATTACTTTTTGCTTGAAGTAACCTAAGCTGATGTAACCCCAAATATCACGCGCTAAATCGATCATGATTGTATTTGAACGGCTCATGATGTGAGATAACTCGGCAACGTAATCATGTGGTTCGATTTGCGTTGAGTAAGGCATGAAGCTTAAACCTAAATGATTGATCACTAAGTTTTGAGCATGTGCTTCCCAATCTACCGCAGGATAAGCAACCATATGTGCATTGTAGTTACCCACAGCACCGTTGATTTTACCGAAGAATTCGAATGATTCTAATGCTTTGAATTGGCGTTCTAAACGGTAAACAACGTTTGCCATTTCTTTACCTAAAGTGGATGGCGTTGCTGATTGACCATGTGTGCGTGACAATAATGGGATTTCAGCAAACTCATGTGCCATTGAGCGCAATGTTGAGATGATTGCTGATAACTCAGGTTTCACAACATTGTTGATGCTTTCTTTTAACATCAAAGCATAAGACAAGTTGTTGATGTCTTCTGATGTACATGCAAAATGGATGAATTCAGAATATTCTGCAATTTCAGGCACAGCTTTGAATGCATTTTTTAACCAATATTCAACAGCTTTTACATCGTGATTTGTTGTTTTTTCAATTTCTTTAACAGCTTTAGCATCTTCTGGTGAAAAGTTTGCATAGATGTCACGAAGTTTTTGTACATCGTCTTTAGAAAATGCAGGTACTTCAGGAATGCCCGCATTTTCTGACAATGCGATGAACCATTCAATTTCAACAGTGATACGTGCTTTAACCAAGCCATATTCACTCATAATGCCTTGCAATGGTGATGTCTGTCTTGAATAACGTCCATCGAGTGGAGATAGTGCAGTAATTGCATCCAACATATTTAAGCCCCTTTAGGAATAACAATGTTTGAAGAAGATTTGAAACAACCAATGAAAACCAATAACCACGCAATCATGAATGAAAAGCCACCAATCGGGGCGATCATGCCAAGCATTTTAATGTTTGTGAGTGCGATGGTATATAAACTGCCAGCAAAACAAAAAATGCCAATCATGAATAATAGATTGGCAATGAAGAAATAACGTGATGTTTTAAAGAAATAAGCGGCAAGTGTCGCAATGATAATCGCCATGCCGTGCGTCATTTGATAATAAGTGGCACGTTCCCATAAGCCTAAACCATAATCATCTAAATAAGGTTTCAAAGCATGCGCACCGAAAGCCCCGAGTCCAACGGCTAAAGCACAAAACAATCCACCAATGATGAAGAAATTACGCATTGATTAATCCTCAAATAATTCGAATAATACAGTGTGATCAGGGCGACCGATTTTTGCTTTGTTCTGTGGATTCACTAAAATAGGGCGTTCCATGAGCTGAGAGTTTTGAGATAAGAATTCTAATTTTTGCTCTAAATTCCAATTATTCCATTGTTCACTGATTGCTAAGAAATCATCTTCTTTTTTGCGAATCATTGCTTCAATATCATTGTCGAGTTGTGTGCAAAGGATTCGTAATTTATCAATAGAAGGCGGATTTTCAATATAATTGATGATTTGAAACTCAACGCCTTTATCTTTCAAAAGATCAAAAGCTGCATTGGATTTAGAGCAATTGCTATTGTGATAAATGGTCCACATGATTCATTTCCTTCCAATATTGTAAAACTCTTGCAGATAATTCACTCGCACTTTCGGATTCATAATTTGAATGTGTGGCAATTGAGGAAAATCCTTCGGCAACATATTTTCTGCAATGTAAATGGTATGTTTCGCGCGCGTAATCGCGACATATAATAGATTAATTTCTTCGATAATTTTAAGATTTTGCAATTCATCAGAATTTTTGGATAAGCGTTTCACTTCTTCTTCAGTGATGAAATCTTCCACAAGATAAACCTCATCGTATTCTAAACCTTTACTGCGATGAACTGTAGAAAAGAGAAGATCTGCAATTTCTTTATCTTCTTTGGTAACCAATCGATCTTTTAACTTTTTCATTACGCCAAAGATTTTTGCACCATATAAGCGCACCAATTCAATCAGCATTTTGAGTTGTGTATCGTTGGTTTCTTCCGCATATTCTTCCAGTGATTCTAAACTCTCAAAAGACTTAATCATTGGGCTGTGAATCTTATCAATTTTACCTAAATGCAAGTTCACAACATCATATAAAGAAGTGCCTTCTTCCGTATGTGTATAAGCATGAATGCTGCCTTCAAAATAAATAGAGCCTGTTAATGAAGGATCATGAATGTAACGAATTGCTTCACGGAGTAAACCTAAATTGGTTCGCCCTAAAACAATTTTTTGATGCTTGTTGTCAGTAGCGCCCACGCCTTCGATTGTTAAATTATCTTTGATGTGCAAATAGCTTTTCCATTCCAAAATGGATTCAGCCAAAAGGGCGATATCGGAATGAAAACGGAAGCTTTTTGTGAGAGGAAAGGTTGTGAAATCAGTTTCTTCTAATGCATTCACAGCATGACGCCAACTGTAAATTTGTTGGTGAAGATCTCCCACAATCATCTTTTTGGCAGGTTGCTTTAAGAATATATCCAGCATTACAGATGATGCATCTTGTCCTTCATCAAAGAAAATATAATCGTAAGGTAGGTTAGGGCGCACTAATTGGAATTTTTTGAGATAAAAATCGTGGGTGATTTCTATTTCTGCTTGATTCATTTTGCGGATGAAAGTTCTCGTATAATCCACAATTTCTGAATAATTCATTTTTACAAAGGCTTTGGCTTTGTCGTCACTTAATAAGCTAAAGTAATCAAGTTCATCAGCACTTTTGACAGAACTATTACAATAAAAGCGAAGGAGTTTATCAATATGATGTGCAAACAAATAAGCCCGTTGAATTGGCATGGATGATTGCAATTCTAAAACATTTACAGTTTCAGGAATAGAATAACCATTATTTTTAAGCTGATAACCACCGCGGCGAACAATGTAACGAAATGCTAAAGAATGCGCCGTTTCTATAGTGACATTGTATAAGCCAGCTTGTTGAAAGCGTAAAATTGCTTCTTGCTTAACGGTTTGGTTAAAAGCTAAATAGAGAATTCTTGCATCATTGGGACGAGATTTTGCGTATGCAACTATCGTTGTCGTTTTACCTGAACCGGCAACGGCATTGACTTTTAGATTAGCATCGATTGCAAGAATAGCATCTTGCTCAGGTGTTAGCTTCATTGCGATAGGTTGATCATCGTGAGTTGCAAAATGAAAAATCCTATTCTATCAAATATATGGAAATCATGAGTTAATATATTATAATAAAAAATGCCTATGAAATTACATAGGCATTTTGTTTTCGTATGATGATCGAATTAATTTACTAGAATCATTAACATTCTACGAACGGGTTCTGCAGCGCCCCAAAGTAATTGGTCGCCAACAGTGAATGCAGATAGATATTCATTGCCCATTTTCATTTTGCGTAAACGGCCAACAGGCACTTCTAACGTACCTGAAACAGCAGCAGGTGTTAATAGCTTCATTGTTTCTTCGCGATGATTAGGAATTACACGAACCCAATCATTCGATTCACGAATCATTGTTTCTATGTCATCTAAAGGTACATCTTTTGTGAGTTTTAATGTCAATGCTTGTGAATGGCAACGCATTGCACCCACGCGAACACAAATACCATCCACTGGAACATCACGCGTAGAAGCTAAAATTTTATTAGTTTCCACCATGCCTTTCCATTCTTCACGGCTTTGTCCATCTTCTAATTCGCTATCAATCCAAGGAATTAAGTTGCCCGCTAAAGGAACTGTGAAGTTATCTTTAGGGAACTGATCTACCTTCAAAAGATGGGAAACACGACGATCAATTTCTAAAATTGCTTTAGCTGGTGAAATTAAATCTTCAGCCATTTCGTTACCAATGAATTGCATTTGTTGTAGCAATTCACGCATGTTTTGTGCGCCCGCACCAGATGCTGATTGATAAGTCATGGAAGTTGTCCACTCAACCAAGCCTTCTTTGAATAAACTGCCTAGAGCCATTAACATCAAGCTAACGGTACAGTTACCACCTACAAATGTTTTAATGCCATTATTCAAGCCTTGATCAATGTTGTGTCGGTTGATTGGATCTAGAACAATGATTGCATTATCTTCCATTCTTAATGTTGATGCTGCATCAATCCAATAGCCTTTCCAGCCTGCTAACTGTAGTTTTTCATAAACAGCTTTTGTATAATCGCCGCCTTGGCATGTGAGAATAATATCTTGTGCCATCAATGCTTCAATGTTGTAAGCATCTTCTAATAAATTTTCTTGTGATCCACCCATGATTGGCGCAGTACCACCAGAGTTGGATGTTGAAAAAAATGTTGCATGAATATAACGAAAATCACCTTCTTCAGCCATTCTTTCCATCAACACAGAACCAACCATTCCGCGCCAGCCAACTAAACCAACCTTTTTCATCTTTTGTATCCTTGATTAATGCAAATTCATGATCTTGCCTTTGGACAAGATCAGACTAATTTTGTTTGAGTGGATTATGCCTGTAGCTCTGCAATTACTGCATCACCCATTTCTTTACAGCCGACAATGATGCTATCTTTCTGAGCGATATCGCCGGTGCGAATGCCTTTGCTCAATACAGCTTCAATTGCATCATCAATTTCTTTAGCAATATCAGGGCGATTCAATGTGTATTTAAACATCATGCTCACCGACATAATTGTTGCTAAAGGATTGGCTTTGTTTTGTCCTGCAATATCAGGTGCTGAGCCATGACTTGGTTCATATAAACCTTTATTGTTTTCATCTAACGATGCAGAAGGTAACATGCCGATAGAGCCTGTTAACATCGCAGCTTCATCCGATAAAATATCCCCAAAGATATTGCCTGTTAACATTACATCAAATTGTTTAGGTTGGCGAACTAATTGCATTGCAGCGTTATCCACCAACATGTGTGATAATTTTACATCAGGATATTCTTGAGCAACTTCAGTTACAACATCGCGCCATAACTGAGTTGTTTCTAATACGTTCATTTTATCAATTGAACATACTTGTTTATTACGAGCTTGAGCTGCTTTAAATGCAACGTGCGCAATGCGGCGAATCTCTGATTCAGAATACAACATTGTATTGAAACCAACTTTTTCGCCATTGCGGATTTCAATCCCGCGAGGATGACCAAAGTAGATATCGCCCGTTAATTCACGTACGATTAGAATATCTAACCCAGAAACCAATTCTTCTTTTAAAGAAGAAGCATGTGCCAATTCTTTGAAAACGTGAGCAGGGCGAAGATTAGCAAATAAGTTTAAGCCTTTACGAATTGCTAATAAGCCTTGTTCTGGGCGAACTTCACGAGGTAAAGTATCATATTTAGTATCACCAACTGCACCCAATAAAACAGCATCAGCTGCTTTTGCTTTGGTTAAGGTTTCATCTGGTAGTGGCTTGCCTGTTTTATCATAAGCAATACCGCCAATGAGCGCGGTTTCTGTTTCAATGCCAAGGTTATACTTGTCATTCATAACATTTAATACACGAACTGCTTGTTCTGTGATTTCTGGACCAATACCATCACCCGGTAATACTAATACTTTCATTCCTCATTCCTATTTATATATTTTTAATTGCGGCCTGTATGGCCAAAGCCACCGGCACCGCGTTCTGATGCTTCGAAATCTTCTACTTCTTGGAAATTTGCTTGGATCACAGGCACGATAATCATCTGAGCTAAACGTTCACCAACTTCAAGTGTAAAAGCTTTATTGCTGCGATTCCAAGCTGAAACCATTAATTCGCCTTGATAATCTGCATCAATTAAGCCCACAAGATTGCCAAGTACAATCCCGTGCTTTGTACCTAAACCAGAGCGAGGTAATACCATTGCTGCATAAGCTGGATCTTTAATGTAGATCGCCATGCCTGTTTTCACAAAAGCACTTTCGCCTGGCTGTAACGTTAAAGGCTCATCGAGCATTGCACGCAAGTCTAAACCTGCAGAACCTGCAGTTGCATAACTTGGCAGCGGAAACTCATTGCCTAAACGTTTGTCTAAAATTTTGTAATCAACTAATAACACTGTAAATCCTTTAAATAATATTTCTGCCTGCGGTCATTCTGTCATTTTCATAGCGATCTTGTAGACCAAACTTGTATTCAAAGCTCATGACGGATTGGAATGATTGAGGTTCAATATTTAATTGCGGTAGATTATTTGTATCTGAAATGCTGTCGACTTTCAAGCTGTTATATTGATTCATTGTAAATGGTGCTTTTGGGAACCATCCTGTGGTCAAT
>JASLHB010000078.1 GCA_030149965.1 Wohlfahrtiimonas sp.
ATTCAAGTAACGGCAATATTGCAAATAAGCTGCGGCAAACACTTCATCAATGCTTGCCTTACGGCGACGATCCGCTGCGATCAAACCTTTAACATCAGGATGACGATCATCACTGATCCCCCAACCTGCATACCATGGCAATCCAAAGGTGATGACATACTTACCCAATATAATGGCCTCAAAGCCCATTTGCGATGTTGCGGTATAAACCTTATCCATCTTTTTCAATAATATTATCGGGTTAATATTTTGTGATAATACTCGGACATTATCCTCATGACATAATGCAGTTAAATGCCCTTTCTTTTTGCCCGCTAATACATCCGGATGAATCTTCACCCATAAAATAGCATCAGGATTTTCTGCCTTGGCCGCCGTCACCATATGATGAAAAGTTTCTGGCGTCACACCACCATAAACCAGCGCCATATCACCTGCTGTTTGGTCAATGATCAAAACGTTTTGCTTTGCCTCATCCACTATTAAATCAGAAGGCCACGCTGTATCGATGTAATTATATTTAGATAAATGATGCAAGCTAATGAGCTCAATTGCCCTTTTCGCATCAGATAATAATGGCGCTAAAGATGCTTGATCAAGAATCAATTTCTCTAAGCGTGAGGGCTTACTCGCATCATAATAAATACCCAAATCATCCACCACTAATGATAATGGCGGATCACCTTTAACACCTAAGTCCATAGAGCGCAGGAAGCCGTCTTCCAACGCCCAATAAGGAAGATTATGCTTTTGTGCATAATCTCGTGCTTTTTTTGTATTGGGTTTATTACCCCAACCTACAACGACTTCCTCTTTGTTTTCAGAGGAGAAGAAACTGTTAAGGTTAGGGAGTTTTTTGATGCCCCGGGAAAAAATAATCATAAAACCATTAATAACCAAATATATTGACTATCAAAATTGTTAAAAATATACATTTAATTGGCCTTCATAATTACTCATAATGATTGATAAACTTTAATGCCTTCTTCAACATCATCATACAAAATTGCTTCCCCTTGATTCAGCACTAATACCAAATCACACATAGTGCGCACCTGTGTCATGCCATGTGTGACTAATAAAATATTTGCTTTACCGACTCTTTCCTCAAATGCGTCACTTGCCTTCTTTTTAAAATGGACATCCCCAACGGACATTGCCTCATCCACCAAGTAATAATCAAAGTCAAAGGCTAAGCTCAAGCCAAAGGCGACTCTCCCCTTCATGCCAGATGAATATGTTTTAGTGGGTAGATCAAAGTATTCCCCGATCTCCGCGAAGGATTCCACAAAGGCAACCTTCTCCCTTAATGCATCTCCACCAAAGCCTTGCGTACGGGCGATGAACTTAACATTCTCCCGAGCGGATAAAGAGCCCTGAAACCCACCTGATAACCCAACTGGCCAAGAGATGGACTTATCAGTAATGATCTGCCCACTGTCAGGCATATCCACCTTTGCTAATAGGTTCATCAATGTGGATTTACCTGCACCATTTCGGCCGATGATGGCGACATTTCTATCCGATGGAATCGTAAAAGAAAGATCCTTAAATATCTGCTTACGCCCTGCCTTATGGTGTAAATACGACTTTGAGAGGTTTTTAACTTCAATCATTTGATCAATAACCTTTCTCTACGTGCACGATAAAGCCCCAGCCCAATGAATAAAAATACAATGGCACACATTGCAGGATAAGCTTGAGAAACGCCCGGAATCACAGGATAATGCACAAACACTGAAGCCCTAATATTACTGACAATATGGGCAAAAGGATTCCACAATACCCAAGGTAAATATTTAGCGGGAATGATCCAAAGAGGAAAAATAATACCAGAAATCAAATAAATCGGCATAAATACCAAGCCAACAATGGACTTAAAGTTCGGCATGACTTGTGCACTCACACTAAAAATTAAGCCTAAAGCAAATGCAAAAGTAATGCCCACAAATAAATTTATGAACCATTCTAGAGGATGCGCAATACTCACATCATGGCCACCCCAAAATCCTAAAATAAACATCAACACAGCATATACACCTGTGTAAATAAATAATTCCACCATCACTCGTGCAATATACGTATCAAAAATTTTAATATTCGGGTAAGCAAATAAGGCCTGATTCGCATCGATTGCACTCATTAGCTTAGTTGCGATATTACGCATTAAAAAGAAAGGAATCATTCCCGTCACAAGGAATAACGCAAAGTCCATGCCGGGCATTTCCCTTGCTCTGATCACCGTAAAAATAAACAGCATCACCCCAATATGTGCAGCTGGCTCAAAGAGCATCCAAAAGGCACCCATACGGCGGCTACCAAAACGCGTCAAAAATTCCCTCAGCACAAGTGCAAAAAGAACATCACGCATAATTTGTAAAGGGGATCTTTTAACTCTCATATTGACTCAATAACACACTAGCGGCTAATTGCATTGCCCAAAACTAATACCTGAATGATTGGAGAAATGATTTTTTGGAACTCGTATACACCTGCATTGCTCACATAAACAGCATCTTCTGGTTGGATCAAAAACTGCTTCGCTAAGAACATAGAAGTAGGATCACGCAAGTCCACATGGAATACTTGTGGCTTCGCCTTAGAGGTTGCGGCTGGCATTCTGAATACAAAGACGCCACGTGCATCTGCCTTTTGTTCACTCAATCCACCAATCACTCCAAGTGCTTCTAATAAGCTAGGATTGGTTGATGGGAAATCATGTAATCCTGTCTTATTCACTGCGCCCATCGCTACAAAACGTTTACGCGCACGCTCTAATACAACCTCTGAATTTGCAGCCATCATGAAGTTACGACCATTTAACAAATCTTCATAGTTAAATCTTTGTACATTATGGCCATTACGTATCACAACATCCA
Source organism: Wohlfahrtiimonas sp. (assembly GCA_030149965.1). Classification (GTDB taxonomy): domain Bacteria; phylum Pseudomonadota; class Gammaproteobacteria; order Cardiobacteriales; family Wohlfahrtiimonadaceae; genus Wohlfahrtiimonas. Next base: position 2,880 of record JASLHB010000078.1, read on the forward strand.
CAAGATAAGGCTCTAACTTTGGCCCACCTGCTTGGTTGATGGCATCCAATACTGTTAATGGTCCTTCTAAAGTAGAAAATCGCCCTGGCCTATTAACATCACCAGCCACTAATACAGATGCGCCTAACTCACTCACTAAAGAAATATAAACTTGAGGATCCACAGTATAATTCTGAACACTTTGTTTAATAGCTGCTTGAGCACCTGCTACTGTTAAATTAGCAATTTTTAAATTGTTAACATAAGGCAATGAGATCATACCTTTAGCATCAACTCGTACTTTATCAAAAGTCGTGCCACCTGCTGATAATGGTGCAAATAGACCATTTTCTGTATTATCTGCAATCATCACTTTCAACGTATCCCCCACCATTAGCTTAAGGTCAGGCAATGTTGCTTTTGTCACTGAAGATTTAAGTTCTCTAGCAGCTGGACGCATATATTGTGAAATATTATCTGCTGATAATTGAATCAACTGATAATCCGCATCTTGATTAGCAGATGCTTTAGATTTAGAGTAAATAGAAGTACTCGATGGCCCTGCAGCCGAAAAAACGCTACCACAGCCAGAAAGCACTAGCGTTGAAAACACCAATACTCCCATTTTAAATGTGGCTTTATCTACTAATTTATTCATAATGATCCCTTATAGAGGCAACTACAAATCTTGCAATACCATACAATAAACATAAAATAATTAATATCGTGATTAAGTTATAGATAATACGAGGATATAAAGCTTCCTCTGGCAGAATTGGCTGAGTGATTGTCACCAAACTACGAACATTTTTAATCGCATCTAATTTAGCATTTTCCACTACAGCTAAACTTGTTTTATAAAACTCTTCAGCCACCATCATATTTACTTGTAATTGACGATATTCAGAAGCAATGGCATTCAATGGATCATCCACATTATTCATGGATGTAATGCGGCCTTTTTCAATTCTCAATTGCTCTTGTAATGATTTGATTTTGTTATTGACGGCTTTAATTTGTGGTGCATTCTTAGATAATGTTGCCTCTAAAGCAGTGAGTTTTGCACTTTCTTTGGCAATATCTGATTCCAATGAACTGATTAAACCGAGCATTGCTTGCGCCGTTGCTTCTACATCCAGTAATTTATAATGATTCTGAAACTCCATCATTTCATCTTTACTTTTTTGATAGCGTTCAGTGGAAGCTAATAACTCTTGGCGTGCAAATAAAGATTGTTCGAGCGTCATCTCACGAGACACTGCATTAATGAAAATCTTGCTCGCTCTTAATAATTCTTCAACAGTTTTCTGAGCAAAATCACCACTATAGGCTTGTACTTCCACACTCAATAATCCTGTCATTTCATCATAATTGGTGGTGACCATTTTATTATAAAATTCTTTTTTTTCTTCAATAGAAGCATCTTTAGATAAATAATAGAGTGGATCATAACTATGAGCTGAATATTCCTCTGACCAATTAATTTTCTTCTCTAAAACGTCCAGCATATCATACGAGGCAATGTACTCTTTAAGATACAAAGTGTATTCACGCGAAGCAGGATCAACACCACCCATTAAAAAAGAAATGCCACCAAAGTTAGGTTTGCTACCTTCAGTTTGCCTAACCACCACTTGTGCAGTACTCACATATCGCTCTACAGATATAAAAGCAAAATACACCACTGATATTAAAAAAGGAATAATGACAATAATACTAAACAACTTTTGTGGTTGTAGTATAAATTTCATTACACGCTTTCCTGAAAAAAACTGCATAACTATTTCATTCCTCTTATTGAGTGTCTTTATTGAAGAGATTACATTGTATAAAATCTTCATCCAAGTTATTGCGATAAAAATTCGCATTCAATTGTGTTTTACATAATAAATAGGATCTATATGCATTAAATATATTGGAATCAGGCTTTTGAGGGTTTCCCCAAAAATGACTCAATGACTGCTGATCTGTTAATCCTTCAAAATCATAAGGTGCTAGCCCCAATGCCTTAACAGGTAAATTATGCAGCAGTGCTGATAAGCCAGAAGTACTATTAATGACAACCATACCTTTTGCTTTACGTAAGAAAACAGGCATTGGAACATCAAATACATAATGCACTCTATCCTCAATACCGTACTTTTTACTTAATTTAGCAATTAACTCACCATAATGATTAAATCCACGATCCATAGGATGATGCTTAAAAATAATATGAGTATCCGCACTTGCACCTTTTGCAAAAGACCTTAAAACATTTCTAACAAAAGATGGCACATTCTTTGTGCAACTAAAGCTTTTCACCTGGCTATCATTATGCACCTGTAATGGAACAATAAAAAACTCAGGAAAATCATTACGCTCGATACTTTTAGCTAACAATAATTCTTTAGGCTTATAAAACCATTTACGCCAACCAGATGTCGCCCAAGCACCCATATATTTTAAAACTCGATGATCTCGATGATGGATATAATGATTTAATTGCTTAGAACAAAAATACATCGCCATATAGTAATGCATCGCCAACCAGAATCTTGAGAAAAAACTAGCAACCAATGTTCTTGGATGTCGGAATACTGGGATTTTAGACTCTTGATCTAAATAAAACTGTGCATCACGAGGTAATATAGAGGCGCTATTAACTCCCCCTTTCTCAAAGGTAATATAATGAGGGCGCAAATATCCCTCTTCAAATGACCAAAAGCTCACTTGATCACCCATTTCTTTACATACCTGTTTCGCAATGTCATGATAAATACGCTTATGCCCAAAGCATACGACTGCATCTATTTGATATTGAGTTATGAAGCTACTAAGGTAATTGGAAAATTCATCCACATTGCCAGAGTAAATATGCGTCAAGCTGCTTGGCGGATAATAAAAAATATCACCACCATTAAAATTCAGTTTATAGACATCCTTTCCTTCTTTTTGAAGAAATTGGCTCAACTGAAAAAAATAAGAACCTATTGGTCCCTGAAGCAGTAGTATTCGGTTAGACTCACCTACGAACTCTTGCCAATAACTTACACACAAAGCTTTAACCTAGACGATTTAATTTTTATAAGAAAAGGAATTATACACAAGTAGATTTTATAATGATATCAAAAGTAGCCAAACATACGATTCCTTACAATTTATATCTATAAAAAATCAATTATTTAATATTTTTTTAATAAAAACAATTATTTATATTACAAAACAAAAAAGCCCGATTTTATCGGGCTTTTGAATCAATTTCATGCTTGATTAAGCACGTTTTGGATTCATAATTTCTTGGAAGTCAGAAGCTTCTTCAGTTACTTTAGCTTTTGAAACTACGAAATCAATGATTTGATCTTCTAAAGCTAAGTTGCGCAATTGCTGCATTGTGTTTGCATCATTTTTGAAATGCGTTTTAACTTCTTCTGGATCTTCATAAGTTGCTGCCATATTATTCAAACGAGCATCAACAAATTTTTCATCCAACTCAATTTTCTGATCTTTAACCAATTCACCCAAGATCAAACCTAAACGCGCACGTTTTTCAGCTTCTACGCCAAATGCTTGCTGAGCAATTTTCATAAATTGTTCTGCTTGCTCTTGATCTTTTGGTTGTGGGAAGTTTGATTGTTGAGCCATTGCTTGCACTTCACCCATTACCAATGCCTGTGGCACTTCCACTGGGTTTGCTTCTGACAATGCAGTCATTACGCTTGTTTTCAATTGATTATTCAAAACATTTTTCAATTCGCGAACCATGTTTTTCTCTAACTCTTCACGCAATTTAGCTACGTTACCATCTTCAATGCCAAAAGTTTTTGCGAACTCTTCGTTCATTTCAGGTAAAACTGGAGATTCTACAGAATGAATAGTTACATCAAATTCAGCTGGTTTACCTTTCAAACCTGCCGCATGATAATCTTCTGGGAAAGTTACAGAAATAGTGCGTGTTTCACCAGCTTTTGCACCTACTAATGCAGCTTCAAAACCAGGAATCATTGTGTTAGCGCCTAATACGATTGAAACATCTGTACCTTTGCCGCCTTCAAATTCTTCACCATCAACGCGACCAACAAAATCAACAGTCAATTTATCGCTGTTTTCTGCTGCACGATCTTCTTTTACCCAAGTTGCTTGTTGCTTACGCAATGTATCTAACATTGTATCAACATCAGCAGCTTCTACAGATGCAGTTTTCTTAACGATTTCCAAAGCAGTTAAATCATTCAATTTAACTTCTGGCATCACTTCAAATTCAACCGTAAATTGCATGTCGCCTGCAGTTTCAGAAGGAACGATTACAGGGTAACCTGCTGGCTTGATATCAGTATCTTTGATTGCTTCTACAAATGCTGCATTAATTTTTTCATTAATGATTTCGTTTTCAATTTCAGCACCGTGCATTTTTTCTACATGAGTCAAAGGCACTTTACCTGGACGGAAACCATCCAAACGAATGCGCTTAGCAACATCTTTCAAACGTTTGTTTTTTTCTAAAGAAATTTCAGCTGCATCCACTGCAATTTGTACGCGACGTTTTAAACCTTCTAATACTTCAACTGCTGACATAATTTAAGCACCTAATTTTAATGTAAAAAATAAAAAAAGGTGCGTATAAACGCACCTTTAACACTTGGTGCGAGAGGAGAGACTCGAACTCTCACGGTCGCCCGCTGGAACCTAAATCCAGTGCGTCTACCAATTTCGCCACTCTCGCAATAAGAAGCAAATTATACTCACTTCTTATACCTTGTCAATATCACATTTTACAGTGATTAAATTTTAATCACTTTAGCTGATTAGGATCTTGAATACCGCTTTGCATACAAGTTGCAGTAAGAGTATTGCGAAGTAAACATGCTATCGTCATTGGGCCGACACCGCCTGGCACTGGCGTAATGAATGCTGCTTTAGGTGCAACTTCATCATAATCCACATCACCCACTAAACGATTTTTACCATTTTCTTCAATGCGATTAATCCCCACATCAATTACTGTAGCGCCTTCTTTTACCCAATCACCCTTGATCAATCTTGGTTGACCAACTGCAGCAACAATAATATCTGCCTCACGACAAACTGCCGGTAAATTTTCAGTTCTTGAATGTGCAATTGTAACTGTACAGCTCTCTTTCAATAATAATTGCAACATTGGCTTGCCCACAATATTAGAGCGACCAACAATCACTGCTTTTTTACCTGATAAACTTCCCAACTTGTCTTTCAATAACAGTAAAGAGCCCAATGGCGTACAAGGAATCAATGAAGGCTCGCCAATAGATAAACGACCAACATTCACTGGGTGAAAACCATCCACATCTTTTTCTGGCAGAATTGACTGCAAAACAGTTTGCTCATGAATATGTTTTGGCAAAGGTAATTGAACCAAAATACCGTGCACAGAAGCATCCTCATTCAAATCTTGAATTAATTTCAACAATTCTTCCTGACTTGTTTCAACATCCTTTTTAATTGTCACTGAATTCATGCCACATTCTTCGGCAAACTTCTGCTTATTGCGAACATAAACCTGACTCGCAGGATCCTCACCTACTAAAACAACCGTTAAACCTGGAGTGATACCATTATCTTGTTTCAAAACTGTGATTTGCTCTGTTAATTTTGCACGTAAACCTTCTGCAAATAACTTTCCATCAATAATCATTGTTCCTCCGAACGTTTTTTAAAAGAATGTGTAATGTGTAATTCACGGTGTTTCACAATCAACGGATATCGTTTAGCAATAATTTTTGCCAATTGTTCCGTCAAATAAACCGAACGATGCTGCCCGCCCGTACAACCAATAGCGATCGTTAAATATGCGCGCGTGCCCTGTTCAAACCTCGGCAACCACGTATAGAAAAAATCCTCTAAATCTTTTAAATAAGCCTGAACATCTGCTCGATCTTCTAAGTATTCAATCACCTCAGGATCTCGCCCTGTTTTAGGCCGCAATGCAGGCTCCCAATGAGGATTCGCTAAACAACGAGCATCAAAAATAAAATCTGCATTCAATGGTGTGCCATGTTTAAAACCAAAAGATTCAACTTGAATCGATAACATATGCTGCTCTTGATCTTTTAATAACTGCTTTTTAATGAAAGATCGCAAATCATGAACGCTCATACAAGATGTATCAATGTGCAAATCCATATATTTCTTCAACGGTTGCAATAATTCACGTTCACGCTCAATCGTATCCAATAAAGTTAAATGTTCTTGATAAAATGGATGTCGGCGACGAGTATCGCGATATCGCTGAACAATCGCCTCATTGGTTGCATCTAAAAATACAAAATCGATGCGTTCACTCAATTCATCCAGCGCCGCAAAAACCTGCTTTGCCTCATTGAGATCATCAGGAAATCCTCGAGCATCCACAACGATTGCCAATCGTTTATGAGAAGATTCCCCAGAAAACTTTTCTAAAAATGATAAAACAAAACTCAATGGCAAATTATCCACACAGAAAAACCCTTCATCTTCAAAAGTTTCCAAAGCTATTGATTTTCCTGCACCTGACAACCCACTAATTAATACGATTTGCATATAACTATGTCCCTTTTATAGATTATATCCATGTAATAAATAATCATTAAAAATCCAACCGCGCTTGCTGATCACTTTTCTTTTTTATTGTTGTTTTGGTTTTCTTTACCGTTGGCTTTTTCTCAACTTGAGCATCAGTCATTTTTGATGCTGTTTTACGTGTACTTGTAGAATGCTTTTTAGCTTTTGGCTTTTCAGTTTCTACTTGAGATTTTTTTGATTGCACTTTTTTTGTATTTTTTTGTGCTGATACAACCTTCTTAGTTGTTTTTCTATTTTGAATTTTACGAGCTTTTAAATAACTTAATAATGCGGTCATTATGGTTAATATTGAAGTTGCACTTGCAATTTGCATCCTATAATTCACCAAAAACTCACTAATGTTTGGATTTTTCACCGGCAACATTGGCAAACCCCACCAACTTAAAGGCCAAGCCAACATTGCAACACCGATGTGCACCCACCAAGGCAACCTCAACCAAGTACCAGATAAACCATCATAATCATAATGCGCATTGGGTTGCTGTGATTGTGATAAATTTGGCTGGCTAAACATTGATTGAACTCCTTAGTTTACTTCAATGATGGCTGGAATATAACCGAATGATTGGCATATTTCTTTATATGAATAGCATAACCCCAAATATTGCACCCAAACTATTTGCTGAGAATTTTTATCTCGCAAAATCTGTATATGAGTGCGCAACCATGGTTCTAATTCTATTTCTTGCAATAACTTTTTCAAAGTTTGTGATTTATTTCGCCACATAGGATGAAATGATAATCCATCTTCGCGAGTGACCAATTCGAGCTGCAAATTATTCCAAAAATTTAATGATGGGGCATTTTCAGCTTCAATCAATTCATACTGAAATTCGGGAGGTTTTACTCCAAAAATTGGCATTAAATATAATTTATTTTTATAAGCTCTCACTTGCCAAGCATCTATTGAAAAACAACTCTGTGAAGTTGGTTTTTTCTCGATGAACATCGATAAAAACTCATCAAACTGTCTTTTTTCTAAAATAATGTCGTGAATTTTTAACCAGTAACGCAATACGTTTCTTTGTCGCAATTGAGATAATTGAGTGAATTTTGATAAATCAAAACACGTTGACTCAGCACTTTGAACATAATCTTCTTGAGCTATTTCCAATAGCAACTCATCACTCTCTTGAATCAACTGCGCACTTCTTGCAAAAGTTTGTTCATAATGTGGGAAATATCGTGCAACCATTGGAAAAATTGCGTTACGGATTTGGTTACGGGCTTCTTCTGTGCCGTGATTGGTATAATCTTCCATCCAAGGGACATTCATCATTTCTCCAGCTTTATACAATTCTGCTTTAGAAATGGATAAAAATGGGCGACAAACTGATAATACATGATCACCAAATTTTAATTGAGTCAAATCACGCATTCCACCCAAACCTAATGTACCTGAACCACGTAATAATCGATACATCACAGTTTCAGCCTGATCAGATCGATGATGAGCAACCACCAATAAACCATTGTCCACCATGCTTTCTGCAAATTTAATATAACGCGCTTCTCGACCGCAAGCTTCTGCACCTTTCTGGTCAATATCTATCACAACATCATAATGAATGAATTCAAAACCATATCGTTCTGCGCTATTTTTAGCAAAATTAGCCCAAATCACAGAATCTTCACCATGCCATTGGTGATTCACATGAATCGCCGTAATGGGTGGTAATTGATCTCTATATGTATTCAACCAATGCAAAAGCATATTAGAATCAATGCCTGCACTTAATCCTATATATAAATGATCATATTGATTAAGCGTTGTTCGATAACGATCAAAAACAATTGAATACCAACTAGGAATCATATTTCCTTCCCAATATTCAAATGGAAGCGGAAATTATCGCCATAATCCTTATCAAAGCCATGAGCAATATCGAATTTCACAACACCAATTTGCGAGAACCATCGAACACCTAAGCCTGCGCCAAATTTCAAATTAGGCTTCCCAGTATTAAATGCATCCCCTGCATCCACAAAAGCAACACCAGCCCATTCTTTAGTAAATTTATGTTCCCATTCAAAACTTCCGACAATCAGCTTTTTACCACCATAAATCTCATCATCTTTATAGCCGCGTGCACCAATTCCGTTAAAACGATAACCTCGCACTGAATTATCACCACCTGTTTGGAATAATAATGCAGGACTTAAATGATATAAATCTTTAGAAGCAATAAAAGTGTGCCCCATTTGCCCTTTCAAAATAATTCGATCATTCTTTGCGATAGGAATCGCTGTTGTACCCTCAGCTTTTACTTGCACAAAATTAATATCAGAACCAATGTTTTTCGATGCTCCACGCACCATCACAGAACCTTTAATCACCCAATCTTCAAATATTGGATTCACAATATTGTCCCACTTAAAGGTCGCAGATGGCACCAATAACTGTGTATGCATGCGCACACCTTCAGGTGTTCTGAATTTATCATTACGATAATCCAAAGCATAAACCTGCTGTAATGTATCTTTCTTATGCGTGCTCGATACACCAAAAATCAACGCTGTGTAATCACGATATTTAGTATCTTCAAAGTTATACTTAAAATAGATATCATAAAAACTTGTGGCAGGCCTTTTTCCAGGAATTCTATAGTTGAATACTGCACGTCGTTGCTTTTGAGCTAACAACAAATCAACATTGAACTTGTGCCCCATTTTATTTAAATAACGCCAAGTGCCCAAACCTGATAAGCGCATACCAATATCAGTGCTATAACCAATACCTGCACTGAATACTCGTCGTTTTTTAGGGGTTACAGTGACATCTAAAGGCACTGTTTTAGATTGATGATCGATCGTTGGCGTAATCACAACATCTTCAAAATAATCTGCAGAATCTAAATCGCCTTGCAACTCTAATGTTCGAGTATCAGAAAATTCAGTATCTTCATTAATGCTTAAATAACGTCGCAATAGTTTTTCGGAAAAATAATCGCTATGGAATGTCACTTCACCAAATTTATAACGATCCCCTGTATCCATTGATAAATGAACCAAGCTTTTATATGTATCCAAATTTACAATGATTTCATGCATTGGAAAAGTGACATCAAAATACCCCAAAGATAACGCTCTATTATATAGAGTACTTTTCATCTTCTCGTAGCTGACTTGATTCAATGGCGCTTCTAAACGCAAATCACTCTCTTGAATGATCGTTTTAAAAATTCTTTTTCGATTACCTTCACCATCAATCTCAAAAATCAGATCATTGATCTTAATAGGATCATTTGGATTAATCTTATAAGTCGCAATCCATGTTTCACCCTCTTTTTTAAGATTGGTTTCAATGCTTGGCTTATAAAAACCATAAGGTTCTAATGCCATTGAAATCTCTTCAGGTGCTTGCTCATTCAACCATTCCAAACGCAATGGCGCTGGAGCTTCTCGATTTTGAAACTCATAAATACTCAAGGTATTTTGCACATTCGTCAACGCTGACTTATGCCCTTTTAAACCCTCAATTTTGACGGTTAATTTATCAGCATAAGCAACATTAGACGCAAGTAATAATGTCAAACAGGAAAGGTAAAGTTTCATCCTATCGATATCGTTATAGTAAAAGAAATGGAATTATAACAAAGTCATGAATTTTATTTGTTATAATCACGCATTAATTTTTAATTGAAAGATTTTAGGTACCATGAATCAAACAAATAATGCCCTTGTATTGGATGTACAAAATTTACATAAATCGTTCGGTGATTTAAAAATTCTAAAAGGCATCTCATTGTCTTTATACAAAGGCCAAGTTATTTCACTATTAGGTTCTTCTGGTTCTGGAAAAAGTACATTTCTTCGTTGCTTGAATCTTTTAGAAACTCCTGATTCTGGTCGTATTTCTTTAAACAACGAAGAGTTAGAATTAAAATCTAGCCCAAAAGGTTTGATTGCTAAAAACCAAAAGCAATTACAAAAATATCGCAGTAAAGTTGGTATGGTATTCCAAAGCTTTAATTTATGGGCACATATGACAGTTTTAGAAAATGTCATTGAAGCACCGATTCATGTTTTAGGTGTTTCAAAAAAAGATGCCATTGCCACTGCAGAAAAATTATTAGATAAAGTTGGTTTATTAAATAAGAAAGATGCTTTCCCAAATAGCCTTTCAGGCGGCCAACAACAGCGCGTAGCAATTGCTAGAACTTTAGCAATGAATCCTGATGTTATTTTATTTGATGAACCAACCTCAGCTCTCGATCCTGAGCTTGTTCAAGAAGTCTTAAAAGTTATTCAAGAATTAGCCAAAGATGGTATGACAATGATCATTGTTACGCATGAAATGGATTTTGCGCGCAATGTTTCTGATAAAATACTGTTTTTCCACCAAGGTGTTATTGAAGAAAGCGGCGCACCAGATGAAATGTTTAATAATCCAAAATCTGAACGCTTTAAACAATTCATCAATCATATAGAATAATTGAGCTACTCACAAAAATTGATAAGGAATGATCATGATGAAAAATAATAAAGGTTTTACCCTTATAGAATTAATGATTGTTGTTGCGATCGTTGGCATTATTTCAATGTTTGCATATCCAAGCTATCAAAATGCGCAAAGAAAAGCTCGCATTTCTGAAGGTGTTGCACAAATGGCGGAATTGCAATCTTTGATTGAAAAAGCTCGATTAAATGGCCGCGTTCCTTATAATAAAATTGTTTTAGACGCGAATAAAGCGGGCCCAGAAGGCGATAGAGAAAATAGAACTTATTACATCAAACATGATAAAAACATCAGATACAATAATGAAGTCATTTATACTGTCGAATACAGCACTGCAGCCAATGCCGACAGTAAATACTATTTAATCTCTACAGCTCAAGGCTCTTGGATTAAAGCTGATGATAAATGTGGTTCTCTTCACTTAAGTGCAGAAGGTAATTTAAAAGAAAAAAATTATTGTCAAAAATAATTCCGTGAATCTATCAGCATAATTTTATGATTATGGATTTCTTTGCTACAATAACGCCCCGTCATTGGTCTAGAATATTAAAATGGATGTAATTATTGATGAATGCCTTGAGGAATTGGCAAGCCAAATCCCTGAGGATGACTTTTCTATGTGGGTTGCCCCACTAAAATTTTTGATCAAAGAAGATAAGGTTGTTATTTTAGCCGCATCTGACATGATCATTCGTTGGGTGAAAAAAAATTATGAAGATATCATTCGTGATGCTTTTTCGGATAAGCTCAATTCTGAAATTACACTGCAATACGGTGTTGGCACTGAAGATGAATATTCAGCGCCTGTTTCTATCGAAAAGAAAAGCAAAAAAAATACAACTCGTGGTGGTAAATCACGTGATGTAATCAAAGATTTCATCAAAGAATCAGCCATTGAAACCAGTAACCTGAATCATGATTTTACTTTCAATAATTTTGTTGAAGGTAAATCCAACCAATTTGCATTAGCAGCTTGCGCACAAGTTGCTCAACATCCTGGAACATCACACAATCCATTATTCATCTATGGTAATACAGGCTTAGGTAAAACTCACTTAATGCATGCTGTAGGAAATTCCATTCGTGAAAAATATCCTGATGCTCGTTTAATCTATCAGCACTGTGATAGTTTCATTGAAGATATTGTACGTAGCTTCAGAAATAATACTCATTCAGATTTGCGCCACTTCTATAAAACTTTAGATGCTTTATTAATCGATGACATTCAATTATTAGCAGGTAAAGATACAACACAAGAAGTATTCTTCCATACATTCAATACATTACTCGATGGCGGGCATCAAGTAATTCTGACATGTGATCGTTATCCTAAAGAATTAG
>JASLHB010000100.1 GCA_030149965.1 Wohlfahrtiimonas sp.
CCATATAGACATTGGCAACTTGATCGAAGTCTTTAAACTCCAGTTGCATTTGTTTACCGACACTCATACAAGCTCCTTATATTGATGCAATTAATCTTCTTTATTCAAAAGCTTTTTAATTGTCTGTAAAATTTGTTCTTCTTGATATGGTTTACCACAGTACTCATTGGCACCAATTTCAAATGCGCGATTACGATGTTTTTCACCTGATCGAGATGTTACCATCATCACTGGCGTTTTCATAAATCTTTCTGTAGCACGAAGATGTGTTAAGAGCTCAAAACCATCCATACGCGGCATCTCTATATCCAACATAATCAGATCAGGTTGTAATGACTCCAACGTTTCAATTGCATCTAAACCATCTTTAGCGGTTGCAACATTATATCCTGCACGCTCTAACATACGCTGACTAACACGACGCATTGTTATGGAGTCATCTACAACTAATATTGTAGAATTTTCAGAAGCATCATCTAGAATTGGTTTAATTTCTACGATTGTTTTTGTATCAGATTTTTTAGATGCAGTGATCATATCGTGTGAGAATGCAGCAATATCAACTGTAAAAATTGTTTCACCGCCTGGTGTTACTGCACTACCAGTTAATCCGGGAATATGTGCAATCTGAGGGTTTAATGGATACATGATAACTTCTAGTTGCGATAAGATAGATTCCGCACCTATAGCAACTGATTTACCATTCACTTCGAACAGTAAATAAATATTATCTTGATTCTGAGATTCAGCATCAATACCAGAGTAAATTTTGGCTAAATTATAAGCCTCATAAATATGGTTATGGTACACAAATTGTGTATGTTTTCCATCAAAAATCACATCTTTTTCTTGTGTTACACCAATGATATTATCAATAGGAATTGCATAGTTTTGTCCACCAGCATTCACAATGATTGATTGGATAATCATCAATGTTGCAGGGATGGATATTTTAAATGTAACGCCAGTATTAGGTATAAATGATAGGCCAGCTGTACCTTTTAAAATGGTCATGGCTTTGGCTAAAACATCCAATCCTACGCCTCGTCCTGCATCTTGTGATAATTCTGCAGCTGTAGAAAAGCCAGGCAACATTACTAAATTAATCAAATCTGTATCATTGATAACAGTATCAGATGTGATTAAACCCTTTTCAATTGCTTTGACACGAATTTGTTCAACATGGAAACCTTTACCATCATCTGATAATTCAATGCTTAGATCAGAACCACGTTTGGATACTTTCAATGTAATCGTACCATTGGCAGGTTTTCCTACTTTGATACGATCTTCAGGCGATTCAATACCATGAATAATGGAGTTTCGAATCATGTGATCAAAAGCAGCTGTCATTTGTTCTAAGACAACTCTTTCTACCTGAGTTTCTGCACCAATTGCAACAAACTCAATTTGTTTATTGTTGGCTTTACTGACTTGGCGAACAATACGGCGTAATCTTGGCAAAATATGATTAAAACTAACTGTACCAATGTCCGTTAACGTATCTGAAATTAAATTCTGATTGCCTGAAAATTTAGATAAAGATGCATTCATTGTTTCCATATAATCACTGATATGCTTATGGAATGTATTAAGATCTTCAATGGATTCAGAGATAGAGCGAGCTAAATGCTGTAGTTCAGAGAATTGATCTAATTCTAAAGGATCAAATTCTTCACTATTCATAGATGCTTTTGCATGTCTTGAAACCATTTGTGCTTCAGTTTCGATTTCAATGTTACGCGCAGTCATATTGATATGCTGAGTTGTACGTGAAATTTCAGCCAAAATACTCACAATGCTCGACATTGAGTTGTTATATTGCGTGGTTAAAATGTTATTTTCTGAAACTTTTTCGCTGATTCTATTCAATTGAACAGGAGAAATTTTCAAGCTACTTAATTCTGATTGAGCCGCAGTTGCAGTTTTATCTGTAACTTCTGTCGTTGTGGATTGACCTGTAACTGCACCTTCTTTGGTTAATTCAGGCGGGCTTTCATTACCTAATAATAAATGCAATGCAGATAATAGGTTAAAGCCTTCATGATCTAATTGTTTATTGGTGCTTTCTAGTAATACTTGTAAGTGATCAAGTGCACGTTGAAGTACTTCAAAACGCTTTGAATCTGAGTCAAATAAAGTAATGTAATTAGGATCTAATAATGATTCTAATGCATGACTGAGTTGTCCTAAACCTTCTTTACCAACCATTCGAGCGCCACCTTTTAAGGTATGCATTTGGCGACGTAGTTCTGATATTTTATCAGATTGAGGATTATAGTTTTCTTCTTGCCATTGTTGAATTAATTCATCTGCATGTTCTAGAACGCCATGAGCTTCTTCAATGAAGGCTTGCATCAATTCTGGATCAATTTCTTCTTGTACATTATCGACAGTTTTGTTTGTTTTAACTTCTTTGTGCTCAACTTCTAAAATTGGTTTTTGAAGTTCTTCAATATATTCATAAGCAATAGATTCATTGATTTGATTAACTTTGATGATGGCTAAAACAGCTGTTAATACTTTTCCCCATAAAATTAAACGAACATCTTGCGGTGTTAAGCCATGTGCGCGGAATAATAATAAATGCTTATGATAAGCAGTGATTAATAAATGGTGTAATGGATAATCTTTGGAAAAGTTGGGATGCAATAAGCATAATCCAATGTCTTGGCTGTAACGCTTCAATGCAGAATAAGTTCTGCTTTCACATTTTGTAAAGCCTGTAATGAGCTTTTGACTGAGCTCTTCATCTGTCAGATCTAAAGTTTCATCAGTGAGTTTGTGATCGAGCGTGCTCAATTCACTTTGTTCAATAACACTTTGCAGGTTCTCAAACATCGCTTGGCGACGTTCAGATAATATATCTTCAACACTTGGTTGAGCAGGTGTTAATGTTGTATGTTCAGACGTATCTTTGACTGGAATTGTTGGTGAAGACAGTAGGGCAGAAATATCTCCTTTATGCTCTTTGAGCATATTACCTTGATAGAAAAGTCTACGATCTTCTTCTTCAGTAATCTGTTGGCCATCTAAATAGCGACTAAAGGTTTGATAAATATCTGCAATATGATAGGTGATTGCAGGTTCTAATTTATATTTACCTGCTAAAATTGCGTCTAGAATAATTTCAGCTGTGTTAGAAATTTCGCCCAATGTATTAAAACCAGTCATCAAGGCATTGCCTTTCAATGTATGGAATACACGGCGAACGCGTTCTAGATCAGAATGTGAAGCTGCATCATTCAATAAATTAGGTGATATTTGATTAAGTTCAGGCAAAAGTTCACGTTTTGCTTCATCAAACATGCTTAATCTTAATTCTGCAACTAGATCTTCATCCAATGAAGCCGAATTTGTAAAAGTAGGGTCAGCCTGTCCAATTAAGTGATAAGGTGAAATAAATGTTGCAGGTATTTCATCAAAAGATTGGTAATTTTTAACGGGCTCAACAACTGGTTCTTCAATAACTTCGACAGGCATTGAAAGATCTTCTGCAATTTCAGAAGCCTCAATAATACCTTTATGATCAATTAAATATTGAGCTTGATACGTTAAACGCTGTAATTCATTATCTTGAAGGTCAGGATTGCTGAATCGTGCTTTTGCGGCATTATAGCCATCTAAAGCATGATATAAAATTGCAGCACTGAAAGGATAATGTTTTTCTTTTACACCATTAATAACACGTTCAACTTGCCAACCAATTTCACCAATAATTGGCATAGATGCTGTATAACCGCTGCCTTTGAGTGTGTGATAAGCACGACGTAGATTTAATACATCTGATTCTTGGTAAGGTGCATTTTGAAGAATAGCTGATGTTGATTCGATCAATGGGAAAATTTCATCTTCTGCTTCTTCTCTGAAACTTTCTTTGAGCTCTTGAATTAAATCATCATCATATTGCGGCGATTCTTTCATCGTTGGTTCTAAGCTACCTTCCAAATAATATGGATGTTTCTTATGATTTGCGATGATTGTCTGAATCGGTGCTTCGTTTGTTTTTTCAACAGGAGCAACAGTTGCTGGAATACTTTCTGAGACGATATCTAACGAAGAAAGCTCTGCATAAATTTGACTTAAAATTGTGGCTGCATTGTCGGCTGTTTGCTCTTTAGAGAAAGCCCCGATTTGAGCGATCAAAGTCTCACTTGGTATAAATAATAATTGAGATTTAGCTGCATTTGCAATGTCGTTAACATCTTTTAGATATTTTGTATCAGTTTTTTGTGAATTTTTGAGACGTTCAACGGCATCGAGATAATTTTTCTGTGTTAACAATAAATGACGAGTTTTGAGTGCTGATTCAAAACTATCAGATAAAGCATAATTGTTGGTTTGGTTAGAAATTACAAAGAAATCTGTAATTTTAATCAGCGCAATAATTTTATCATTGGCTGATGTAGCTTTAGCAAAGCTTGGTGCATCTTTATAAAGAGATTGTAATGCAATTTCAAAAGGCTGAATAATATTCTGAGCATTAGCTGGCACAGCACTGTTTGCATTAACTTCTAAAACTAATTTTTGTAGTACATCAATCGGCAAAGCGGTGTAATCAACATTACTTAGTTGAGGTTGATCTTCGACAACGAACTCTACCGCAGTTTCAATTGCTTCTGAAACAGGAGAATTGGCAGAGATTAATTGATTAAGATCTAATGTTGAAATGGCTTGTAATTTTAATTCTTGGAAAGCACTTTCAATTAAATCTAATTTCGGATCTTGACCATCTTCAATTTCTTTCAAATGACGAATCAATGCATAGATACTTTTTTGTTCATTATGACCAAAATATCTTTGCTCTTTTTGTAGATAAAAAGATGCAAAATGATTCCAAATCTCGACATTCTCTGAGTCATCTTGAATGAGCTTTAGTAAAAAATTGACATCAAAATTATCAACTACTAAATTATTCTTTTCTACTGATGCAGTGCTCCAAATTTTACGAATGAGAAAAGCACGTAAACTTTGAACTGCAATTATTAACTCATCATGCAATGCTGCCATTGATTCGTTCCTATATCTATTTTAGTCAATGGCGCATAGAAACTATGCGCCTAATCTATTTTTGATGTTATTTGATTTTGAAACCACTGATGGATTCGCGTAATTCATTCGCCAACTCGTTGATTTTTTCAACTGATCTATTTGTGATCTGCGTACTTGTTACGTTTTGTTCAGTTAATTTCTTGATGGAATCGATACTGTCTTTCATCTTGTTACCAAGCGTTGAAACTTCGCGTGAAGATTTCGAAACGTTTTGGATCATTGATGCTAATTGTGTAGATACAGATTCGATTTCGTTCAATGATTCACCTGCACGTTCGGCAAGATTCGCACCTGTTACTACTTCACTTGTACTTTTTTCCATTGCGAAGATTGCTTCGTTTGTATCTGTTTGGATTGCCTTAACGATGTTTTCAACTCGGCGTGTTGCGTTACCAGTTCTTTCAGCTAATCGTTGAATTTCATCGGCAACAACTGCGAAGCCTCGGCCCGCATCACCAGCGGCAGCAGCCTGAATGGATGCGTTCAATGCAAGAATGTGCGTCTGATCGGCGATGTCGTTGATCAATTCTACGATGTCCCCGATTTCTTGTGATGATTCACCCAAGCGTTTAATACGTTTTGATGTTTCTTGAATGTGATCACGAATCTGATCCATTCCTGAAATTGTTGAACGTACACGCTCAGAACCAGAACGCGCAGCTTCTGTTGAACTCATTGCAATATCAACAGCAGAAGAAGTTTGATCTGATACGTCGATCATCGCTTCAGTTACGTGGATAACTGTATTCGAAGCTTCAGAAATTCTACGAGCCTGTTCTGTCGATGCTTTTAATAATACTTCAGCAACTGTTGACGAATCACCAACTGCTTCTGATAATTTCTTAGTCGATTGATTAACCATTAATACAAGCGCGCGCAATGATTCAACTGAGTAGTTGAATGAATCGGCCAATGTGCCAGTAATATCATCTGATACTTGTGCTTGAACTGTTAGGTCGCCTTCTGACAAAGCATTGATAACTTCTAGAAATTCTAATAAAGCTTGCTGTGTATGTTGTTGGGATTGAATAGATTGTGAATCTTCAACTGATAATGTTGTGCTTGATTTATAAATCAAGATAATCAACAAGAATAAACTGAGTGCTGCTAAGCCTAAAAATGCATACAAAGCAATTCCAGGTACAATAATTCCAAATACTGAATAAGCATTAGTCTGATGCTCTAAATTAGAAGCAGTAACTGCAAGCGATTGGTTTTGTGCGCTTAAACTTTTTTGTAACGATGTTAATAATTTTTCTGCTTGATCATTATCATTTGCTTTGAATGCATTCACTAACTTTGTTGCGTTGATAGAGTTAATTGTGCTTGAAGACATCTGATTGTTTAAAAGGTTTGCTTGATTTTGTGATGCCGCATCATGCGCATTGTAAACCATGGAGAGTGCAAGAGCTGTGAATACAACTAGAGCAATTGTGCATAGAATATGGGGAATATGCGTAGATAGAAATTTTCTGAGCTTGGATAGCATGGTTATTGCCTCTATAAAATAAATATTATCTCTATAATTCTGGATGCATAAATGCATTATTTTGAATGAGTTTTGACAGGTTTATATTATATAAATATCCTTCATCAATCTCATACATGCCTTTTACTAATTCTGGTAATCCTTCGAATTCAGGCGGGAAGTGCGTTGCTGCTTTTTCTTCTGCTTGAATCACACGAATCCCCATTAACTTATTAACCTTTATACCATATTGCCAGTCACCATCCTGAATGATTAGGATATTGTTTTTATGTTGTTCTAATGATCGATTGGTGATCGAAGGATTCGATAGTTTTAATATATCGGTGACAGGTACAATTGTTCCGCGTAATTGAATCGTGCCGACAAGCCAATCTTTTGTTAAAGGAATCGGCGTTGGCGTGATACCTTGTACAACTTCAGAAATCGTATCGATCTGTGTGATGCACAGTATGTTATCGATCGTATAAACAATTCCTCTGATACTCATAATGCTGAAGCCTTTATTAAATTAATTTTAGAGAGGTTAACATGTTCGTGAGCAAGTCCACTTTACATGGTTTATTTAAAAATCCCGCTGCTCCAAGTGTTTCTGCTCGAATTTTATCACAAATTCCTTCTTTGCCTGACAAAATAATCACAGGAATATTCTTGGTTGCATCATGCTGTTTAAATATAGAAAGTATCTCTGTGCCATCTAAAACAGGCATGGATAAATCCAACAAGATAACATTCGGTTTTACGGTTAACACTCGATCTAATGCATCCAATCCATTATTAGCAGTATGTGCTGCATAGCCAAGGTTTTGTAACATGTTTTTTATACCTATTCTGGCTGTTGCACTGTCATCTATAATTAATGCTATTTTATTCATTATTTACTCGCAACTCTAAGATCAATAGAATATTGTACTTCATTTTTATGTGATTGCTAATGACCATCTTTTAGGTGAATCTCAATCTCTGTTATAGAATATTAGCTGTTTATCTTATACTGAGCAATCACTAGAAAAGCGATGAGTAAAATGTTGGATCCTTGTATTACTGTTCAAAATGTCACGATGAGCTATCAGCGTCATCCTGTTGTACACCACGTAAGCGTGGATTTCCCATGCGGTTTTACAAATGCGATCATTGGCCCGAATGGCGCAGGAAAAAGTACACTTTTAAAGATTATGATGGGAATGTTGAAGCCTGATGAAGGAAACGTGCATTTTCACCATAAAGAAACAGTGAGTTACTTGCCACAACAATCTGATATTGATCGTTCATTGCCCATAACAGTGGAAGACCTTGTGGCAACTGGTTTTCTGGCAACTGGATCAATTTTCAGCAAAATACCAGCGAATACTATGATAAAAGTCAAAGAAGCTTTGGCAATTGTTGGGCTAACAGGCTTTGAATATCGAACGATTGATAATTTATCGAATGGACAATTTCAACGAGCATTGTTCGCGCGCATCATTGTGCAGGATGCTGATGTGATTTTATTGGATGAACCTTTTAATGCTGTGGATGCCAAAACTAATCTTGATTTATGTCAAGTGATTACAGATTGGCGCAAGCAAGGTAAAACCGTGATTGCGGTGATTCATGATTTTCATGTGGCGAAAGCGCATTTTGATTACACATTAATGATGGCATGTGAAAAAGTCGCTTTTGGACCAACGAAACAAGTGCTGACAGAGCAAAATTTTGAGAAAGCATATTCCGCATCTTTGTATTGGGACGATAATGCTGATATTTGTTCTGTACCAACTAAAGGAGATGAATAAATGTGGGATTTTTTCATCGCGCCATTTGTAACGTTTCCATTTTTACAGCGCGCGCTTTTAGCTTCTTTTATGGTAGCTGTTTCTTCTGGCGTTGTGGGTAGCTTTTTAGTCATGCGCAGAATGAGTTTAGTGGGCGATGCTTTAAGTCATGGGATTTTGCCGGGCATTGCACTGGGTTTTATGTTTTATGGTTTTAATTTGATTGCAATGGGCATTGGCGGTGTGATTGCTGGCGTGATCATTGCGTTATTAGCTTTCTTGGTTTCACGTTTCACGAAGCTCAATGAAGATGCGAGTTTCGCGGCGTTTTATTTGATTTCACTGGCGATTGGCGTTGTGATTATTTCTAAGATTGGTTCACAAGTGGATTTGTTGCATATTTTGTTTGGTTCAGTTTTGACGATTGATAATCAGATGCTGGTATTTTTATGGGCGATTCTGTGCGTAACATTGATCACAATTGCTATCATATATCGTCCATTGGTGCTGTTTGTGATTGATCCTGTGTTTTTACGTTCGATGAAGATTAAAGGCGTTTCGTATTACGCGATTTTCTTGTTCATTGTGGTGATTAATTTAATTGCAGGATTTCAAGCATTGGGATCATTGATGGCAGTTGGTTTATTGATGTTGCCAGTGATTATTGGGCAATTGTGGGTTCGATCGATCGAAGGGCTATTTGTTGTGATTATTGCGCTGGGCTTTTTGATTGCATATTTTGGTTTGCTGACATCGTTTTATATGGATGTGCCAAGCGGGCCGGCCATTATTGGCGTTGCTGGGATTATTTATTTCTTCTCGTTGCTGTTTGGCAGAACGGGCGGGATTTTGATCCGATTCTTTCGATTGAAGCATAAAGCTGCGTAGGAGATAAAGATGACGATTACTATTCAATATTTCGGTGTATTAAAAGATCGAGTAGGATTGGATCAAGAAGAGATTGCTTGGGAATCAGGCAATACGGAATCATTGTTGGCGCTATTAAAATCTCGAAGTCCTGATTGGGCTGAAGCTTTAGCGCCAGAACGAGTTTTTCGCGTTGTTGTGAATGATGAAATTGTGTATCAAACAACTGATCTGCAAAAAGGTGATCGAGTTGCAATTTTACCGCCGGTAACTGGAGGTTAAATGTTCTCTGTTGTTATTCAAGAAGCAACTTTTAAACATGATGATGAAGTGAATGCATTGTTGGCGAAAAGTCATAATATTGGTGCTTCGAGTAGCTTTGTTGGTTATGTGCGTGGGCACGATCATTCAAAAGATTTAAAAGCACTGTTCTTAGAGCATTATGCAGGATTAACTGAACGTGAAATCATGCGAATCATTGAGATTGCAAAAGAGCGTTGGAATATTGCAGGATGCAGAGTTGTACATCGCGTTGGAGAAATTCCTGTAGGCGAGCCGATTGTTTTAGTGGTGACGATTTCATCTCATCGTGAAGCGGCGTTTCACGCCACAGAATTCATTATGGATTATTTGAAAGCAGATGCGCCTTTCTGGAAGAAAGAAGTATTTGCAGATGATACAAATCATTGGGTAGAAGCTAAAACCAGTGATCAAGGACGAAAGAGCCGCTGGAATGAGTAAAGTTATTGGGCTGATATTATCAGGCGGCGCTGGCAGTCGATTGGGCGGCGTGAATAAAGGCTTGGTTCAAGTAGAGGGGCAATCATTGGCACAATGGGTTTATGATGCATTATTGCCACAAGTGGATATAATCTATATGTCCGTAAATGAAGACATGAATGAATATAAGAAGATTTGTCCGAATTTATTGAGAGATGATCCTAGGTTTTATCGCGATGGGCCTTTGGCTGGTATTCAATCTTTGGCTGAATATGTTGAGCCCGATGATGTGATTCAAGTTGTCACGTGCGATTTGCCATTATTGCCGAAAGATTTAGTGCTAAAGCAAATGGCTAGGATGGAAGTTCAGCAATTAGATGCGGTTTATCCGAAAGATCATGAGCGAGAGCATTATGGATTGTTGATGTTTAAAGGACGTCAAATCTATCAAGCAGAAGAATTGTTATTGAACGAGCAGCGCCGAATTAGAGATTTTTTAAGCCAAATGCCAAGTGAAGCGCTATTTTTTGATGATGAAACGGCGTTTATCAATGGTAATGATTGGCAATCCATCGATCGGATTAAGGAAATTTTAAAGGAAAGAACATGTTAGATTTTCATGAAGCATTAGAGCAATTAGATCAAGCGGTTCAGTTGCCGCAAAAAGTTCGACAGGTTTCACTGATCGATAGCTTGGGGCGATATTTGAGTGAAGATCTGGTTGCGCAATATGATGCGCCATTGTTTGATAACAGCGCAATGGATGGCTATGCATTGTGTGATCCGACAGAATCATTGACAGAATTTAAAGTAGTTGGTCGAATTGCAGCGGGCGATTTGGCGGAAATGACATTGCAAACTGGTGAAGCTGTTCGTATTTTTACAGGCGCACCAACGCCAAAAGGCACGACAACAGTTGTAATGCAAGAACATATTGATCGTGAAGACGATGTGATTCATTTGCAGAAAGATCCGAAAAATGGCATGAATATTCGTTATCACGGCGAAGAAGTTAAGATTGGCGAATTGTTATTATCTAAAAACAGAGAAATGACAGCGGCAACGATTGCATTGTGTGCATCGCAAGGTTATAGCGAAGTTTCTGTGTTTGATGGTTTATCGATTGCAGTTGTTTCAACAGGCAGTGAATTGATTCCGCAAACTGAAGCTTTAGCGCCGGGAAAAATTTACGATGCAAACCGATTTATGTTGCAAGCTTGGTTGAAGAAAAACCATCATGTTTTAGATGCTGGGATTGTGAAAGATGATTATGAAACCACAAAAGCAAAATTATTAGAATTATCCAAAACTCAAGATGTGATTTTATTGAGCGGAGGTGCTTCTGTGGGTGAAGAGGATCATGTTGGTAAAGCAATTGCGGAAGTTGGCGAATTAACGGGTTGGAAGATTGCAATTAAACCAGGCAAGCCTTTTGGTTGGGGCAAAATTGGTAATGCTTATGTATTTATGTTGCCAGGCAATCCTGTTTCAGCTTATGCGACATTTTATCTATTTGTTTATCCTTTCTTACAAAAAAGTATTGGTGCAAAAGCGCGTACTTTCATGAAAGGCACAGCGCAATTTAGTCGTGAAAAATTAGAACCAAGAAGAGAGTTTTTGCGCGGCGTTTATACGGAAAATCCAGAAGGTGGATTTGATTTGACAATCGCGAAAGGGCAGGGCTCTGCAATGTTATCGGGCTTGGCGATTGCCAATTGCTTGATTGAAGTAACACCGAGCACGGCTGTGGAAGCTGGAATGACGCTCAATTTTTATCCTATTCACTAAAGAGAAAACATGATTACAGTTGATTTTGTTAAAGATGCATTGGTTTCTGAAGGTTTTGATTATTCAGATGTACAGATTAAAGCTTGGACGCATTATTTAAATGGCATTCGATTATGGAATAAGGCTTATAACCTGACTTCGATCGTTGAACCTGATGACATGATTGTGAAACATTTGTTTGATTCATTAGTGTTGATTCCATATTTAGAAAAAGTATCGAATGATCGAATGATTGATGTTGGTACGGGCGCAGGATTGCCAGGGTTTTTATTGGCGATTGGCATGCTGGATTCACATTTTGTATTGTTAGATACAAATAGCAAGAGAACCCGCTTTATGACGCAGATGAAAATGGAATTGGGCATTCAGAATGTTGAAATCATCCATGCGCGCGTGCAAGATTATCAGCCAGCGGAATTGTGTAATGTGATTTTATCTCGTGCGTTTGCGAGTGCAGAGGATATGGTGAATTGGTCTCAGCATTTATTGGCAGAAAATGGTGTTTTTGCCGCGATGAAAGGGCATATTACAGAAGATGAATGGCAGTTTGCAGATGCGGGTTATAAAAGTGAAGTGATCGAGCTTGCAGTGCCTAGATTAAAAGATGCGCGACATTTGGTTTTTTTGTCCCGATGAGAATTTGATATACTGCGCTCTGTTGTATTAATTTTGAATAGTAGGATTACTTTGTGTCAATCATAGCGGTTACAAATCAGAAAGGTGGTGTTGGTAAAACAACGACCGCTGTTAACTTGGCGGCTTCTCTCGCAGGGATGAAGGCTCGTCCGAATGTTTTATTGTTGGATCTTGATCCGCAAGGCAATGCAACCACTGGAATGGGCGTGGATAAACACACGTTAGAATTAGGTGTTGTGGATTTATTGTTGGACGATGTGCCAATCAATGAAGCGATCATTGAATTGGATGAAAATGCCATTCGATTGATCGGTGCCAATGGTGATTTAACAGGGGCAGAAGTTTTATTAACACAAAGAGAGCAGGGCGCTTTTGTATTGAAAGAAGCTTTAGCGAGTATTAAGAGTAATTTCAATTACATTATCATCGATTGTCCACCATCTTTGAATATGTTGACACTGAATGCATTAACAGCGTCAGATCACGTAGTTGTGCCTGTGCAATGTGAATATTATGCATTGGAAGGTTTGACAGCGTTGATGGGCACTGTGGAAGAAGTAAAAAGCACAACGAATCCTGAGTTATCAGTGTTAGGTATTTTGCGCACAATGTATGACGGAAGAAATGCATTGTCATTGCAAGTATCTGAAAACTTACAAGAGCATTTTGGCGATAAATTGTTAGAAACAATCATTCCAAGGAATGTTCGATTAGCAGAAGCACCAGGTTTTGGTGAATCAATCGTTAAATACGATCCCGCTTCGAAAGGGGCGATTGCTTATAGTGATCTCGCAAAAGAAATAAGTCGTAGAAGTAAGCGTAAATAAAAAGAGGGAGCTGAATTGAAAAAGCGAGGATTAGGTCGCGGTTTGGATGTTTTGTTGAATAAAACAAAATTGCCGAACATTGAAACGACAAATGATGCAGCGAAAGAAAGCAAAGAGAATGTGCTCGGTGCGATTAAAGAGTTGCCAATTGAATTTTTAGTGCCTGGAATTTATCAGCCACGTAAAGTATTTGATGCAGAAGCATTGGAAACATTAGCAGCTTCGATTAAATCACAAGGAATTATTCAGCCTTTGGTTGTGCGTGAAGTAACGCGCGATGGGCAGAAAAAGTTTGAAATCCTAGCAGGTGAAAGACGTTGGAGAGCTTCGCAAATCGCTGAGCTTGAAAAAGTGCCTGTAATTATGCAGGAGCTAACGGATCAAGAAGCTTTAGCGGTTGCATTGATTGAGAATATTCAGCGTGAAGATTTAAGTCCGATTGAAGAAGCGGAAGCGATTGCGCGATTCATCAGTGAATTTGAATTAACACATCAAGAAGTTGGCGAGTTGATTGGTCGTTCACGTTCGGCTGTAAGTAATGTTGTTCGATTGCTTGATTTAGCACCAAAAGTGCAAGAATGGCTTTTAGCTAAGCAATTAGATATGGGGCATGCACGCGCGATTCTTTCGTTGAAACATCCTGAACAAATTAAAATGGCAGAGATGATCATTGAAAAAGGATTAACGGTTCGTGAGGTTGAGCGATTAATGAAAGAAAACGCTCAACCAAATGAAAAAATAGCACCTGTGAAAAAAGATCCTGATGTCGCAAAATTGGAAAATGACTTGAGTCAATTATTTGGCGCAAAAGTTGGTTTTCAGTCTGACAAAAAAGGTAAAGGCAAGATGACAATTCACTATGATTCATTGGATCAATTGGATGGGATTTTGCAAAAAATCAAGGTGTAATAAAGTTAACGAGTTACTCTTTTTTATAAAATTTCCTTATGAAAAAGATTGACTTTAAAGGCTAACTGCTTATAATCGAGCTACTTTTGCCGAAGGTGTTTTGAAGTGATGAAGCAAGTAATAACGATCCAATTGATCATTACGCTAAGTGCCTCAATTTTGCTTTGGGCAATTGTAGGGGAAAGTGTTGGAAGATCCT
>JASLHB010000116.1 GCA_030149965.1 Wohlfahrtiimonas sp.
ACAAAACGATCAACCCATACTAAATCATCTTCAATTTCGTATTTAACAGGATCAGATTCTGCTGGGATCTCAATAATACAGTTAAAATCTTCTGTGATTTTGCTTAAATCTTTAGCAGCTGGGATTGAATCAAAACTCATAATAACCTCTATTTAATGATGAAAATTCAGAAACGCGTTATTATACATTTTTATATCTTCAACTTCCACGAAACAAAAGGTGCAAAATGTTCTCACGTTTAATTTTATTGCTACCAGGCGCTATAAATTATGCAAAGTTTAACCATTTTTTTCAGAAGAATGATTACATCATTGCTGTAGATGGTGGCATTGAACATAGCTCACAGTTAAACATTGAGCCTCATTTATGGGTTGGCGACTTCGATTCTTGTAAACTGGAGAGCAAGACACTATTTGCACATATTCCCACTGAAGCCTTCCCTACAGATAAAGATTTTCTAGATACTGAATTGGCACTGACGAAAGCACAAGTACTGAATCTTAACCAGTGTGTAATGATTGGCGGAACTGGTGGTAGATTAGACCATCAACTTAGTTTATTCATGATTTTAGTGAATCATCCTGATCTCCAATTCATTCATACAGATGGCGATACAGAATTGTATTCACTGAACCATACAATTAAACGGAGAATCGCCGTCAACTCCTTCAAGCATGTCAGTATCATTCCCATCACGACATTAGAAAATGTTTCGATCACAAATGTAAAATGGCCATTGAATAATGTTGTACTTGCACCAGGCAAAGGTTTATCCATAAGCAATGAGCCTACAGAAAAATTCATACATTATTCACAGAATAAAGGCTTAGGTTGGCTAGTGCTCACAAACTAGGTTCAATTGTATTTCGCTATATAAAAGTGTATATTACGGCTTCATCAACCAGTATAAAGTGGAGTTCGTATGAAAAAACAATTAATCGCGACAGCACTTCTCGCATCTATTTTTACAATGGCAAATGCAGAAGAAATTATGGTTTCAGCAGCAGCAAGCCTAACAGATGCCTTCAATGACATTGCTAAAAACTATGAAACAGCGCATCCAGAAGATAAAGTAATGTTAAACTATGCCGGTTCAGGTGCTTTATTACAACAAATGGAAAATGGTGCGCCTGTTGATATCTTTGCATCTGCTGACCAAACAACAATGGATAAGGCTGTTGAAAAAGGCTTAATCAAAGATGATTCACGCAAAACTTTTGTTAAAAACACTTTAGTGGTTGTTGTGGGCAAAGATAGCAAATTCACTGTTAAAACATTAGAAGATCTAAAGCAAGCTGATGTTCAAAAAATTGCTTTAGCAAATCCAGCAAGCGTTCCTGTTGGCCGTTACACAAAAGGCGTATTGGAAGCTGCAAATTTATGGGCTGATTTAGAACCAAAATTCATTGAAACTGAAAGTGTTCGCCAATCATTAGCATACGTTGCTCGTGGCGAAACTGAAACTGGTTTTGTTTATGGTACAGATGCAGCAATCTTAAAAGATGAAGTAAATGTTGCATTTGTTGTGCCAACACAAACTGAAATCACTTACCCAATCGCTTTAACAAAAGAAAGCAAAGATGGAAGCGCGCGTTTCTACGAATTCATTTTCACAGCAGAAAGCCAAAAAATCTTAGAAGATTACGGATTCACTAAACCTTAATGCTCGAATCCATCTACCCGATTTTACTACTGACACTCAAAATTGCTGGTTTAGCAACGCTGATTGGTTCTGTGCTCGGTATTTTAATCGGGTTTTTCTTAGCTCGAACTAACTTTTGGGGCAAGAATCTTTTAGATACTTTATTAACTCTACCAATGGTTTTACCACCTACAGTATTAGGTTATTACTTATTAACTTTGATTGGGCAAAAAAGTTTATTTGGTCAATGGCTTTATGAAAGCTTCGGTATTCGCCTAATTTTCACCTGGCAAGCTGCTGTCATCGCAGCCACAATTGTTGCTTTCCCGTTGATATTAAAACCTGCACGCGCAGCCTTTGAAGATGTTAATCGTGAATATGAACAAGCGGCAAGTATGCTCGGTATTTCTCGCGTGGCTATTTTCTTTCGTGTCACATTGCCTTTAGCTTGGCGCGGTATTTTATCTGGGATTCTATTAGCATTTGCAAGAGCACTTGGCGAATTTGGCGCAACATTAATGGTTGCAGGCGCAACCCAAAAAACACAAACGCTCTCCATTGCCATTTATCGTGCTTACAACTCATTTGATTATAAAACAGCTAATTACCTTGTTCTATTAACATCCGCTGTTTGTATTGTTATTTTAATGGCAGCCACATTTTTGAATCCTAGAAAACCTAGAGCATGATATGAATATTGACTTTTCTGTTCATAAAACCCTCACTGCTTATAAACGCTCTTTTACGTTGGATGCGACTTATCAAACAGGAGCCAATCGTTTAGTAATTTTGGGCGCTTCTGGCTCTGGCAAAAGTGTATTGCTCAAAACCATTGCAGGGTTAATTACACCCGATTCAGGTAAAATTATTCTACAAGATCGCTGTCTATTTGATTCTGCAAATAAAATTAATCTTAAGCCACAACAAAGATCATTAGCTTATCTCTTCCAAAGCTATGCCCTATTTCCTCATTTAAATGTGGCACAAAATATTAGCTTTGCATTACATCATTCGATCATTAATGGCCGAAAGCATTCTGTGCCTGAAGCCGTGCAATATTGGTTAGAGCTTTTTAAATTAGAAGGCATACAATTTCAATATCCTGATGAAATCTCAGGCGGGCAGAAACAACGCGTCGCCCTTGCCCGCGCTTTAATTGTGAATCCTAGAGCTATTTTATTGGATGAACCATTTTCTGCATTAGATACTAATCTTCGTGCCATCATGCGAAAAGAGCTTACTGAAGTGCAAGAGAAACTCAAAATTCCTATGATACTAATCACTCATGATCCTGAAGATGCCAAAGTCTTTGGCGATGCGATTATAGAAATTAAGCATGGCCATATTGTGAAAACTTCTTAAAGCTACTTTTCATCTGCAACAATTATTCATACAATGAAAGTTCAATTCATGTTTTGAGTAGAGAATGAATCAGTACTTAGCTTTTTTAATGGTGGGATTAGGCGGTGGCTTAGGTGCAATGAGCCGACATTTCACTGCGCTCATCATTAATCGCTTTTGGCATCAATCATTCCCCTTAGCGACATTCTTTATTAATATCCTAGGATCCTTCTTAATTGGCATCTTAGCCGCTTGGTTATTGCCCAAAATGGGCAATGATACATTATTAAAATATCTATTAATCACTGGCTTTTGCGGTGGCTATACGACATTTTCAACATTCTCTATTGAAAATTTGCAATTACTCCAAGAAGGTAAAATATTTACGCTAGTTTTATATGCTAGCAGTAGTATCATTTTAGGCATTACCTTCGCGCTGTACGGCTTATTTATTGGTCGTGCAATTTCTTAAATTTTAGTCTTTAAAGTTCACATGAAAAAACCATTTCCAGAAACATTATTGAATCAAATCCGCATCGTCATGGTGCGCACTTCTCATTCCGGCAATATTGGCGCAGCCGCTCGTGCTATGCGAGTGATGGGTTTATATAACCTTGTATTAGTTGAGCCAAAGCAATTCCCAAGCCAAGAAGCCATTTCATTAGCAAGTGGCGCTGTGGATGTTTTAGAAAGCGCGATCGTTGTACCAACATTAGAAGAAGCATTGAAAGATTGTCACGTTGCTTACGCAACAACAGCTCGCCCACGTTATATCTCTTCTAAATTGCACACAGTGGAAGAAGCGGCAGTTGAAGCATTACAAGGCATCAAAAATGAAGGTCAACAAATTGCCTTTGTATTTGGCACAGAGCGCACAGGCTTGACTAATGAGGAAATTGATCTCTGCCAGCGCATGATGACAATTCCAAGTGAAAATAGTTATAACTCACTCAACATCAGCGCGGCGATTCAAGTTGTGAGTTATGAATTACACAAAGCACACAAACAAGCATTAGAACTACCTTTAATACAAGCTAATGAAGCAAGTGATGAATTAGCAACAGGTGAAATGCGAGAAGGCTTTTATGAACATTTTCAAGACATTTTATTTCAAACAGAGTTTTTAGATCCTGATGAACCCAAGAATATCATGAAGAAAATTCGTCATTTATTCCAAAAGCGTGATTTAACAACACAAGAAATTCATTTATTACGTGGAATTTTGACTTCCCTGAATAGGAAAATGAAACATGATTAAATACATTAAAGAAGATATTCAAACCATTCATGCGAAAGATCCTGCTGCACGTAATACAATCGAAGTATTAGTTGCATATCCAGGATTATGGGCATTGTGGGGACATAGAATTTCCCATTGGCTTTGGAAACATCAATTAAAACTCATTGCTCGTTGGCTCTCGACTGTAACAAGATTTTTAACAGGCATTGAAATTCATCCTGGCGCTAAAATTGGCCGTCGATTTTTCATTGATCATGGCATGGGGGTTGTGATTGGTGAAACAACTGAGATCGGTGATGATTGTACGCTATATCATGGTGTGACTTTAGGCGGAACAAGCTTAAATGAGGGTAAACGTCACCCAACTTTAGGCAATAATGTCATAATCGGTGCAGGCGCTAAAATTTTAGGACCAATTACTTTAGGCGACAATGCAAAAGTTGGCTCCAATTCTGTTGTAACTAAAGCTGTACCTGAAAATTCAACGGCTGTAGGTATTCCTGCTCGTGTGATTAAGAAAGATACAATAACTGCTGAAATTTCTAACAAATTATTTACAGCTTATGGTGTTGAAAATGATACACCAGATCCAGCAGCTACTGCCATTAATCTATTGTTAGATCATATTCAAAGCTTAGATAGTAGTTTAAAGAATATTTGCAAGGAATTAGAAGCACAAGATATTAAAATTTGTACAAAAGTGCCTCATTTACCACAAAAAGAACTAGACAATTTAGAAGCATTTAATCAAACACCTAAAGATTAATGTGCATGTTATATAAGCACAACAAAAAAGGTTAGAGTTTTCTCTAACCTTTTTCTTATCTTTAGATGCTTACAAGTGAAATTGATTATTTTTTATCTTTTGCATCCGCAGAATCCTTCAACTCATCAATCACTTTATCCATCACTTCATCTGTTTTTTCTTTCACATCTTCAACAGTTTCAGTCATTTTTTCTTTGACTTCTTCTACCTTATCAGCGGCCTTCTCTTGAATATCTATAGATTTTTCTACAACTACTTCTTTCACATCGGCAATTTTTTCTTCAGCTTGCTCTTTAAGGTCAGTCGCTTTTTCTTCAACCTTATCTTGTACTTTTTCCACAGCGTCTTTTACTTCTTCACCAACTTCTTCTGCTTTATGCGAAATTTCATCAACAGGCGCATCTGCTTCAATCACCAAGCCTTTGAATTTTTCTTTCAATGTAGAAATTTCATTTTTACTCATGTGCTGATACAGATCTTTTAAATCAGTACCAATTTTATGTAACATATTTTCACTTTCTGCAAAATGCTCTGTTTGTTGTTTTAATTTTTCTTTAACTTCATCTAACTCTTTATTCAATTTAGTCACAACATCAGCATTTGAGTTACCCATACGACCAACAATCAAACCAATCGCAATACCAGCAACGCCACCTAAAATAAACGCAATTAAATATTCACCCATGTCAAACTCCTTAACAGATAGATTGATAACTATAAATCTCTAATATGATCATTCATTATACTATTCATTGCTATTTTAAATTAATTATTTTCTATCATTTGTAAAACTTCTTTATTTCAAAAGGGTAAAAATCAATTATTTGTTGAAAACTATGCCTTAACTCCATACAATGACCTGCTTTCTTTTTAAAAATGTGTCTTTATATGAAAATCTTAATTCTAGGCGCAGGTCAAGTGGGCTCTAACGCCGCAAACATTCTTTCGCAAGAAGCAAAACACGAAGTGACAATTGTCGACGTGAATGCCAATGTTTTAGCAAATTTACAAGATCGCTATGACATTAGAACTGTTGTGGGTAGTGCTTCTCTTCCTCATGTTCTAGACGAAGCTGGTGCAAAAGATTCTGATATTATCATTGCTGTAACTGCAAGTGACGAAGTGAATATGATTGCTTGCCAATTGGCACATACATTATTCAATGTCAGATTAAAAATTGCCCGAATTCGCTCTCAATCATATATTGAGTATGCCGATATTTTCGGCCATGAATTAGAAAAAGCCTTCAATATTGATGTCATCATCAGTCCAGAAATTCTTGTTAAAGAACGCCTGAAAAATATCATCAACTTACCTGGCGCACAACAAGTTTTGCGATTTGATCGTGGCCGAGTACTAATAGTTGCAGCTGAAGCTGAAGAAGGTGGTCGTTTAGTTGGTTCGCCCATCAAAGATTTACCCAATCATTTACCCAATATCGATGTTCGCATTGTTGCAATATTCCGCGGTGATGAAGTACTAGAACTCACTGGCGAAACAGTTATTTTAGAAGGCGATGAGGTTTATTATCTTTGCCCACAAAAACATGCAAAATTAGTCATGGCAGAAATTCGTCCTTCTACAAAAATTGCGAAAAAAGTAATGATTGCAGGCGGTGGCAACATTGGCTATCGTTTAGCTAGCGCCTTAGAAGATGATCTACGTGTAAAAATTATCGAAATTGATAAGAAAAATGCTGCACGCTTAACTTCTCATTTAAAAAATGCTTTAGTACTGAACGGCGACTGCACAGACGAATCTTTACTATACGAAGAAAATATTGATCAAATTGATGTTTATTGTGCTGTCACCGAAGATGAACAAACAAATATCTTATCAAGTATGTTGGCAAAACGTTTAGGTGCAAAACGTGTGATCACATTGATCAACCGAAGCGCATTTGTTGATTTGGTTGAAAATGAATCCAATATCGATATTGCATTCTCACCACAACAAGTGACTTTGGGCGTATTGTTAACTTACATTCGTAAAGGCGATGTTGTTCAGCTCTATTCTCTAGGCACAGGCGATTTAGAAGCCATTGAATTAGTTGCACATGGCACCTTAGAAACATCCAAGATTATCGGGCGAGTTGTTGATGACATTGATTGGCCTGAAGGCATTACTTTGGCAGGCATCATTCGCAGACAACAAGTTATCGTATCCCACAGAACTTCAGTGATAGAAGAAAATGACCACATGATCTTCTTCATTTCAAATAAGCAAAGCATTCCTGATCTGGAATTTCTTTGCCAAATCAAAGGTAATAATAATTAACATGTCAGTAGGAGAATTTATTAATGAGTAAAGTGAATAAGGTTGTTTTGGCCTATTCTGGTGGCTTAGATACATCTGTAATCTTAAAATGGCTACAAGATGAGTATCAATGTGAAGTTGTAACATTTACAGCTGATTTAGGCCAAGGTGAAGAAGTTGAACCTGCACGTGCTAAAGCACAAGCAATGGGCGTAAAAGAAATCTATATCGACGATTTGCGCGAAGAATTTGCTCGTGATTTCATCTTCCCAATGTTCCGTGCAAACACAATCTATGAAGGCGAGTACTTATTAGGTACTTCTATCGCTCGCCCATTGATTGCTAAGCGTTTAATTGAAATCGCTAACGAAACAAATGCAGATGCAATCTCTCATGGCGCAACTGGTAAAGGTAATGACCAAGTACGTTTTGAATTAGGCGCTTATGCATTGAAACCAGACGTTAAAGTGATCGCACCTTGGCGTGAATGGGATTTAATGTCTCGTGAAAAATTATTGAACTACGCTGAACAAAACAACATCTCGATTGATCGTGGCGGTAAAAAATCTCCATATTCAATGGATGCAAACTTGTTGCACATTTCTTATGAAGGCTTGGTATTGGAAGATCCATGGACTGAACCAGAAGCTGATATGTG
This sequence comes from Wohlfahrtiimonas sp., assembly GCA_030149965.1. Lineage (GTDB taxonomy): Bacteria > Pseudomonadota > Gammaproteobacteria > Cardiobacteriales > Wohlfahrtiimonadaceae > Wohlfahrtiimonas. The sequence continues at coordinate 7,904 of JASLHB010000116.1, forward strand.
GCGCTGGACAGTTTCTCCTGAAGAAGCTCCAAACGAAGCAACTTACATCGAATTAACATTCGAAAAAGGTGACGTTGTAGCAATCGATGGCGTGGCTAAATCTCCTGCAACAATCATGGAAGAGTTAAACAAAATTGGTGGCGCAAATGGTATCGGCCGTGTTGATATCGTTGAAAACCGTTATGTTGGCATGAAAGCACGTGGTTGCTACGAAACTCCAGCGGGTACAGTAATTTTGAAAGCTCACCGTGCAATCGAATCTATCACTTTAGATCGTGAAGCAGCGCATTTGAAAGATGAAATGATGCCGCGTTATGCATCATTGATCTACAATGGTTACTGGTGGAGCCCAGAGCGTGAAATGTTGCAAGCTGCAATCGACAAATCACAAGAACACGTTTCAGGCGTTGTGCGTTTGAAATTATACAAAGGCAACGTGATCGTTGTTGGTCGTAAATCAGATGAATCTTTGTTTGATGAAAGCATCGCAACATTTGAAGATGATGCTGGCGCATACGATCAGAAAGATGCGAGCGGCTTCATTAAATTAAACGCCTTGCGTTTACGTACTGCTGCTAAACGTAAAGCAAAATAATTGCTGATCATTAGCTTCAAAAAAACCTGCTTCGGCAGGTTTTTTATTGATACAAATAATATCCCTATAACTTAAAATCAGAATATCCTATTTATCAATCACCATTGATTAGATAAACGCTATAATATGTAAAATTATGAATATTTTGGAATAATCTCATGGATGGCAAGCAAAGAGTGGTAATAGAAGCCTTATTGGTGATTTCATCCATTATCAGCATTATGCTGATTTTCTTTCCTAGTGAAACCCCATCTCGCAACCTGCCATTTTTATATATCAACTCTCCATTTTTTCCATATGCTCGAGTAATTTTTCCAATATTCACCATTCTTTTGTATATACTCAGAAAACAAAATAAAGGTGAACTCACAATTGAACAGAAAATGGCATTATGGAGTGATAAAAAGCGAGATCAATAAAGATTACTTTGATGCCACAAACTTAAATAATATAAAGGCAATCAGTAGCGCCACAATGATTGGCAAAATTGCGCCAACAATTGGTGGATAATCGAAAATCAGAATGGTATGGCTCAATATTCGTGTTGCAAGGTAGATCACTAAGCCAATCATAATTCCCAAGAATATTCTCATACCTAAGTTGCCTTGGCGGTTTTGTGAGAAAATCAATGGTGCAACAATTACGAGCATCACAAAATTCATCAGCGGACTAAAAATTTTTGTCCAAAATGCCAATCCATATTCTGCGCTATCTAATCCATTATTTTCCATATAACGAATAAAGCGCCATAAATTTTTAATGGATAAATTTTCAGGCTTGGCAATCAATGCATCCAAAATTCTCTGATCAATGAGGTTTGGAAATACCGCTTTTGCTTCAGATGAACGAGTGATGATATTTTCACCAAAAGTTGTGGTTGTCACATCCGTCATCACCCAATCTTTACGACTTAAACTAGCATTGGGCGCTTGAATAATATTTTTGATGGTCTGATCTTTGATATCAAACATTGTAATATTTTTCAGGTTGCCATTATGAATAACCGCAACATTTAGAATTTCTAAATTAGAAATAGCCCAAAAACCATCCTGAACAACTGCCTTATTATTTTGTTTATTCTGATAAATTTCAGCTTGCACCGATGTTTTTGGAATCACACTTTCGCTTAAAAATACTGAAACTATACTCATAATAATGACAGTAAATATCGCACCACGAAGAATACGGAATTTACTTAAACTCGCAGCACGCATCACTGTTAATTCATTAGTAGAAGCCAATTGCCCCAAGCCTATCAAAATCCCTAACAATAAACCCATTGGTATCATTCGATTCAAACGAACAGGTAAATCATACAACAAATACAGCAAAACATCAGAAACTTGATAATTATCCTGACCAACATCGCCCAATTCATTTAAAAATGTAAAAAATGTTTCAATGATTGATAACAATACCAAGCTACCAATCACCGTGATGAATGTTGTCCATAAAATATAGCGATCAATTTTTATCATAATTACATCCGCTTACTGAATCGATAAGCAATCACAACCGCTAGCATTAACATCACAACATGCACCCACCATAAGCCTAACCAATATGGTGTAATTCCTTTTCTCATCCATGTTTGGGCAAGATTTAATAAGTTAAAGTAGATAACATAAATAAAAATCGCTGCCAATAAGTTACCAAAGCGCCCTTGTCTTGGCCCTGAATGTGCCAATGCAGGAATCATTAATACAATAATTAACAAACTAATTGCAGAGGATAATCGTCTTTCAAATTCCCGTTGATATAGAACATTGCCAAAATTGCTTGTGATCTCAGCTGTTGAAAACGCTGCCATTTTTGGAATAACTTGTTCACTATTACTATCTAAACGCAAAATAATTTCTTGGTAATTCAGACGATCTATCGCACCATTCTTTGCGAAAGTATAACGATTACCATCATTCAATACTAAAAATCTAACACCCGATTGCGGATCAACTTCTTGTCGACCCGTTTTTGCCAATGTCACAGCATATTCACCCTCGTTACCGAGCGTTTTTATAAATACGTCTTTGATTTCTTGTTGATTGTCAGAAATTTCACGCGCATATACTATATTTTTACCGCGAGATAGCTCTTTAAAAGTTCCAGCTTTAACGATTGTTAACTGAGCCTCTGCTCTTGCTTGTTGCTGAATATCATGAAACCGCAACGAAAAATGTGGAATCAAGAAAAAATTCAGCAATAATAAAATCGCTGCAAATGGTAGCGCCATTTGTAATAACAATCGATACAGCGTTGTAAGCGGCATTCCAAGCGCAAACATTGCGGTCATTTCTGAGTCTTTATACAATCGCCCAAATGCAGCAATAGATGCCAATAAGAAACTTAAAGGCACTAATTCTGCAACAAATCGTAAAATCTGTATCCCAATCATCGATAAAATAACATTGGGAGAAATTCCGCCATTGATCACTTCAGTTAGCAACAACGCTAAACGCTGTACCAGCAAAATTGCCAATAACACAATGAGCGTTGCACTGAAGGTAAATAATATCTCTTTAGAAATATAATGGCGGATAATGCGCATCAATTAAGCCCTTGAAATCGTTTGACGATCACTATAGAACTTGCGTTTAAACTCTTGGAATTTACCTGCATCTAAACTATCACGAACTTCTTGCATCAATTGTAAATAATAATGAATATTGTGAATGCTATTTAAATGTGCACCCAAAATTTCTTTTGTTTTATCTAAATGGCGTAAATAGCTGCGTGAGAAGTTTTGACATGTATAACAAGTACAGCTTGGATCTACTGGATTTGTATCGAATTTATATTTCTCGTTACGAATACGTACATCACCAAAACGTGTAAATAAATGGCCATTACGAGCATTACGTGTTGGCATTACGCAGTCAAACATATCAATACCGCGTTCAACGCCTTCCACTAAATCTTCTGGCTTACCAACGCCCATTAAATAACGTGGTTTATCAGCACGCATTTGCGGTGTTAAATGTTCCAAAATACGATGGCGCTCTTCCATTGGCTCACCAACAGCCAAGCCGCCCACAGCATAACCATGGAAATCAATGTCCATCAATGCTTCAACAGAGCGAGTACGTAATTCTTCGTGCATTCCGCCTTGAATAATACCAAACAATGCATTTGGATTACCTTCAAACGCATCTTTAGAACGCTTCGCCCAACGCATGGACATTTCCATTGATTTACGAGCAGTTTCAAAATCAGCAGGATATGGCGTACATTCATCGAATGCCATCACAATATCAGAACCTAATCGACGTTGAATTTCCATCGATGTTTCAGGATCTAAGAAGCATTTACTACCATCAAATGGCGATCTAAATGTAACGCCTTCTTCTGTGATTTTACGCAATTCTGCCAATGAGAATACTTGAAAACCACCTGAATCCGTTAGGATTGGTTTATCCCATTTCATGAAATCATGCAAATCACCATGTGCATTGATCACATCCAAACCTGGGCGCAACCATAAATGGAATGTATTGCCCAAAATGATCTGAGCATTGGCTTCTAATAAATTCTTTGGCGTTAAGCCTTTAACAGTGGCAATTGTGCCTACTGGCATAAAGATTGGCGTTTCTACAACGCCTCTTTCAAATGTCAATCGACCACGGCGAGCATTGCCATCTGTCGATAATAATGAAAATTTCATGAATTCTAATGTCCTAATCTACAATAGGAATAAATATAAACCGTGGATTTTAACCTTTAATCCTGATTTTTTCAGA
>JASLHB010000128.1 GCA_030149965.1 Wohlfahrtiimonas sp.
CAGCTTAGAAAATCAGCACGCCATTGAATGTCATCTGGATAAAGTTCGCTGCCACGCAGGCAGCTTAGAAATAATAATTAAATAATCTTCAGAGAGAAAATACGTTCGCTGCCACGCAGGCAGCTTAGAAATCATTTTGAGATGCCTTATGATCGCATTAGCGGTTCGCTGCCACGCAGGCAGCTTAGAAAAATTGAGGACGTTGAAAAATTCTATCCTTTTAGTTCGCTGCCACGCAGGCAGCTTAGAAAAACACTAGAAAGCAATGACCACTCTAATAATAGTTCGCTGCCACGCAGGCAGCTTAGAAAAACTCAATGCATAAGAATCATTGAAGAAATGGGTTCGCTGCCACGCAGGCAGCTTAGAAATGATGCTTGCCCACCTTCGCCCCAACCTTTGCGTTCGCTGCCACGCAGGCAGCTTAGAAAATGTTGTCATTGCATGCAAATGCAGTTGAGAAGTTCGCTGCCACGCAGGCAGCTTAGAAAAAACTCGCTTTAACTAAAGAATCTAAAAGTTCGTTCGCTGCCACGCAGGCAGCTTAGAAAATTTTTGCTGTTAGCAATTTCAATTAGTTGATGTTCGCTGCCACGCAGGCAGCTTAGAAAATTCTAATAATATGTAATCACCTTGGTTGCTTGTTCGCTGCCACGCAGGCAGCTTAGAAATACGCTTGAAAATGTCGAGATCGACAAAATAAGTTCGCTGCCACGCAGGCAGCTTAGAAAAGAAGAATGTCAGAGTGGATTTGATTCTTGGAGTTCGCTGCCACGCAGGCAGCTTAGAAATGACGCTAAATGTCCAGTTTGGACTATGCCAAGTTCGCTGCCACGCAGGCAGCTTAGAAACATAAGCACCCTCTTTCATCCACTGACCATTAGTTCGCTGCCACGCAGGCAGCTTAGAAAGTAATCCTCTGAAAACATCATGTAATGAGCAGGTTCGCTGCCACGCAGGCAGCTTAGAAAAGTTAGAAAGTTGATATTAATTAAACTTGCTGGTTCGCTGCCACGCAGGCAGCTTAGAAAATTGCGAGCCAGTTTATATCAACTTCACGTTTGTTCGCTGCCACGCAGGCAGCTTAGAAAATTCCAAAAAGGACAAAGAGGTGAAACAACAGGTTCGCTGCCACGCAGGCAGCTTAGAAAGAAAGGTTTAGCTTGGCGCAACATGTTGAACAGTTCGCTGCCACGCAGGCAGCTTAGAAAAACTGACAGAAGATGAACAAGAGCTAGCTAATGTTCGCTGCCACGCAGGCAGCTTAGAAAGAATGCACCTGTAAGACGCTTGCCACTCAAGTGTTCGCTGCCACGCAGGCAGCTTAGAAATACAAATTCACCGCTAATTCTTGTTGATTTAAGTTCGCTGCCACGCAGGCAGCTTAGAAAAAGCGACGAAGTTGAAAAAGGTGATTCTTTTAGTTCGCTGCCACGCAGGCAGCTTAGAAATGACTGAGGATCAAAACTAGACCATGAAATATGTTCGCTGCCACGCAGGCAGCTTAGAAACACACATATAAAGATCATATTCTGGATCATCAGTTCGCTGCCACGCAGGCAGCTTAGAAAGCTTAAACCTGCCGCCTTACCAATCGCCCCTAGTTCGCTGCCGCACAGGCAGGTTATTTACATTTTTGTATTGTAGTGTACTTAATATGCAAAAAGCCCCAATTTGGGGCTTTAAATTATTTTAAATGATTCAGGCATTCTTCTGAGGATGTAATCTTAAAATAATGTAGCCTAATCCACCAGATAAAAATGATCCAATGAATACGCCAATTTTACTTAAATCTTGTAACTCTGGTGAAACGAATGCCAGCATGCTGATGAATAAACTCATGGTAAATCCAATGCCGCACAATAATGCTACGCCATAAACTTGTAACCATGTTGCACCACTTGGGCGTTGAAATAAACCTAGTTTTTCACCTACATAAACAATGCCAAAAATTCCTATTTGCTTACCAAAGAACAAACCTAAAGCAACGCCTAAAACAATAGGATGAGCGAGCATAGATAATTCTAAGCCTGCAAAAGAAACACCTGCATTTGCAAATCCAAAAATAGGAATGATTAAAAAGCTTACCCAATTATTTAATCCATGTTCCCATGCAATCAATGGCGGCTCATTTTTAGCGTTGAGTGCAACATGATTGAGAGGAATCGTTAATGCTAACGTTACGCCTGCCAATGTTGCATGAATGCCAGATTTTAAGACCATAAACCATAAAATAGCACCGAAAAATAGATATAAATAGGGCGATGTTACTTTCTTAAAATTCAAAAAGATTAGCGCTAGGATGCTCACTAATGCACCTAACAAATATATCAAACTTAATTCTTGTGTGTAAAACACTGCGATGATGATAATGGCAGCTAAGTCATCAATGATTGCTAAAGCAGTTAAAAATATTTTGAGGGATAAAGGTACTCTGCTGCCTAATAGAGCCAAAATGCCTAAAGCAAATGCGATATCTGTTGCTGTTGGGATTGCCCAACCATTTAGAGCAGCGGAATCACCTTTGTTGAGATAATAATAGATTACAGCAGGCACAGCTAATCCTGCTAATGCAGCTAATCCTGGTAGAATTCGTTGAGAATTGGAGGCTAATTCACCCACCAAAAATTCACGTTTAAGCTCTAAACCAACATAAAGAAAGAAAATAGCCATTAATGCATCATTGATCCAATGCAAAATGGATAAACCTGCAACATAACTATTCAAAATTGAGAAATATGATTCTGCTAATGGGCTATTTGCAATGAGCAATCCCAATAATGCTGAAATCATTAAAACAATGCCGCCCGCAGTAGGTAAAGCAAAGAAATATTGTAGTTTTTTATACATCCATTCTCCCAAAGTTGTATTGTGTAAAAAACATAAATTTACTAAAAAACATTGATAAAGTGCAATATTTTTATTTAAAAATCGATAAAAGTTATAAATACGATAATGTTATTTTTAAAAATAACATTGTTTTAAAGTGATTTGTCTTTGTTTTTCAAGGACAAAAAATAGCCATTGAGTGAATGGCTATTTATATTGAATAATTAATAAGTTAGCTAACTATTTCACATTATTTTTATCAATGACAATTAAGTTCTGATAGAAGCGCTCAGGAACTTCTTCTTTTTTGATGCGTTTAACAGCAAATTCTAAACCTTTTGCAGCTTGAGCACCTGGACCTTGATCGATCGTATTGAGCATTTTTCCTTCTTGAATGTATTGTAACGCTAGTGGTAAAGCATCATAGCCAGAAACTAATACTTTGCCTTCTAATCCAGCATTTTCAATAGCTGTGATCGCACCAATTGCCATATTATCATTCGCTGCGAATACACCTGCAACATCAGGATTGGCAGTTAAAATATTTGTCATCACGTTTAATGCTTGCTCTGTTTCCCAGTTTGCAGTTTGTGATGCGACAACTTCAATGCCCGCAGCTTCAGAGAATGCCTTCATTGCGCCAGCTTTGCGTTGCTCGCCATTATCAACACCAGGAATTCCTTCTAAGATCACAACTTTGCCTTTACCGCCTAATTCATCTACTAATCGTTTTGCTGATTTATAACCACCTTCAAAGTTATTTACGCCAACGTAGTAATAAGTTAAGCCTGCTGCTTTTGCGGCATCTTTATCTAATTCGACATCTAGATCTATGATTGGAACACCTGCTTTTTCAGCATCTTGGAATACAGAAACGAAAGCATGGGAATCATTTGGCGTGACGATGATTGCATCCACTTTAGACGCGATCATATTTTCAACTAAAGAAACTAATTGTTCTGTGGAATCTTCTTTTTCTGCAACTTGTACGATGAGATCGATATTTTGTTCTTTTGCAGCTTTATCTGCACCTTCTTTCATGGCAATGAAGTATTCATTACTAAGCGTTTTCATGATGAGGGCGATTTTGGGTTTATCTGCTTGACCGAAAGCCATGACACTGAGCACAGTGATTGTTGCTAATAATGATTGTAATAGACGTTTCATACTGATTTACCTCTGATTAATTGATAGTAAAAATAGAGAAATCACAACAAAGCAAGATTATTATGTAGTAAAATTGTTGAGCAAGCAAATCTATACAGCAGTTTAAATTTTCATTAACTATTTAATTAAAAGAATAATGATATGAATAAAGAAGCGGATAGAAAAGTTGTTTTCGAAATGAATGAGGTTACAAAGTCATTCAACCAAGTTGAAGTGCTGAAGGGCGTTGATTTCACATTATATGCGGGCGAAGTTCATTGTTTAGTGGGTGAGAATGGCGCAGGTAAATCAACTCTTTGTAAAATAATTGCAGGTGTTTATTCTGCTAATAGCGGATCAATGAAATTGTTTGATCAAGGCTACAAACCTACAACTGTGAAAGAAGCACAACAAAAAGGCATTGGTTTTATTCATCAAGAATTGTTATTAGTTTCTGAATTAACAGTTTTAGAAAATATTTTCCTTGGCAGTGAAAAATGCAAAGCTTTTGGCCAAATGAAATGGCAAGAAATGTATGATCAATCTAAAAAAGTGATTGATGAATTAGAACTCGATATATCACCAAATGCCAAAGTTAGTTCATTGTCCTTGGCACAGCAACAAATGGTGGAAATTGCTAAAGCCATTTTGCATGATTATAAAATCATCATCTTTGATGAGCCAACAGCATCCATTTCCCGTAAAAATACTGAAACGCTCTTTAGGATCATCCATCAATTGAAAGCTAAAGGCGTTGGGATGGTTTATATTTCTCATCGTTTAGAAGAATTTAATCATATTGCGGATCGCGTGACAGTTCTGCGTGATGGCGTTCGTACAGGCACGATGCTGTATAAAGATACCAATAATAATGAAATCATTAAATTAATGGTTGGGCGAGAAATCAAAGCATCTGATGAAGTAGATCATACAGATTATGATCATATAAAACTCAGCGTGAACAATTTGGAAAATACTCATGTACAAAAATTATCTTTCGATGTACATGCCGGTGAAATTCTCGGTTTCGCTGGTTTAGTAGGATCAGGGCGCACAGAAATTCTACGTGCAATATTTGGTGCAGATGAAAGCAATGGTGAAATTTATATCAATGGTGTTCATACAATTATTCGTTCACCGAAAAATGCTGTGGATGCAGGGATTGGCTTTTTAACGGAAGATAGAAAAGGGCAGGGATTGGTGCTCGGTACAAGTATTCGTAAGAATGTGACATTGCCAATTTTGCATCGCTTATGGAATGGTTTATTCATTGATCAGAAAAAAGAGAAAAATTGTGTTCAAAGGAATCTAGAAAAGCTCCGCATTGTGGCAAGTAGCCAAGAGCAAACAGCTGGCACATTATCAGGTGGAAATCAGCAAAAAGTGGTGTTAGCTCGTTGGTTAGAAAGTGGTGTGAAAATTTTATTTTTTGATGAGCCAACACGTGGAATTGATGTGGGGGCTAAATCTGAGATTTATAACTTAATGCGAGAATTCACGAAAGAAGGTGGCACGGTTGTCATGGTTTCTTCAGATCTACCTGAATTATTGTTGTTATCTAATCGTATCATGGTGATGCGACAAGGAAAAATGGTGGGTGAGGTTTCACGCAAAGATGCTACAGAGGAAAAATTGATGCACTTAATGGTGGGCGTATAAATCCATTAATCGAAGAATTTCAATATATTTAGGTGACATAATTATGCAAAAACTAACAAAATCATCTGCACTTGCCATTATATCAAATCTAGGCATTGGCCTTGTTTTAGTGGCGCTTGTCATCGGGATGAGCTTTGCTTCGCCAGTTTTCTTAAAAACGAATAATATTATTAATATATTGTTACAAGTTTCTACGATTGCGATTATCGCAACAGGCATGACTTATGTGATTCTAACCGGCGGGATTGATTTGTCAGTTGGGTCAATTGTCGCACTGAGTGCCGTTTGTTTAGGCACATTTATTCATGCAGGGCTCAAATGGGTTGGGCAAGATCCTTCACAATTTATGGTGCTTTTAGTAGTGGCATTATCCATCATTGGGGCGATTTTGGTTGGCACAATATGCGGATTAATCAATGGATTTGTGATTGTGTATATGAAAGTACCACCATTCATCGCAACATTGGGAATGATGGGGATTGCACGCGGTTTAGCATTAACGATTGCAGGTGGTAAAACTTTATATAGTTTCCCACAATCATTGCGTTATTTGGGCAATGGTAAAATCCCAATGACTGAAAATTTCAGCTTGCCAGTGCCCGTGATTATTGCATTTTTTGTGGTGATGATGAGTTATTATGTTTTAACGCAAACAAGATTTGGCCGACAAATTTATGCTTTGGGCGGTAATCGTGAAGCGGTTCGTTTATCAGGTATTAATGTTTCTTGGTTGGAAATTCGTGCATACATCATCAATGGTGGATTAGCAGCATTGGGCGCTGTGATTTTGGTTGGGCGATTAAATGCGGCTCAACCGATTGCAGGCGATGGTTATGAATTGGATGCGATTGCAGCAACTGTGATTGGTGGTACAAGTTTAGTGGGCGGTGTTGGTTCTGTGATTGGTACAGCAATTGGTGCGCTGATCATGGGCGTTTTACAAAATGGTTTAACATTGCTCAATGTAGCTTCTTATTCACAAAGATTGATCATTGGTGTTGTAATTATTCTGGCTGTCTTCTTGGATCAAGTTCGTCGTGGCAGAGTATCTTTTACATTTATGCAACGTTGGTTTAAACGCTAGAAATGAATATTTAAAAAGGCAGAATATAAAAATTATATTCTGCCTTTTTTTATTTAACCTAGCAGCAAGGCGTCATCGCTCACTTTGGTGCCTTTTTTATGTTCAAAGAGTTCTAGCAAATCAGAAATGCTTAGATTTTCACGAACTTCGCCTGAAACATCCAGCATGATTTCACCTTGATGGAGCATGATGGTTCTTGTGCCATATGTTAAAGCTTGTTGCATGGAATGAGTTACCATCAATGTTGTGAGCTTGTTTTGTCGCACAATTTTATCTGTTAATTGTAAAACGAATGATGCCGTTTTAGGGTCAAGGGCTGCTGTATGTTCATCTAGTAACAAAATTTTAGAAGGTTGTAGGGAAGACATTAGCAAGCTAATTGCTTGGCGTTGTCCGCCTGATAATAAGCCCATGCTATCGCCCAAGCGATTTTCTAAGCCTAAATTTAGCGTTGCCAAATGTTCACGGAAGATTTTTCTGCGTTCTTCTGTGATCGCTGAACCTAATCCCAAACCTGATTCATTGCTTCTGCCATAAGCGAGCGCCATATTTTCTTCAATGGTCAATGCTTCGCAAGTGCCCACCATAGGATCTTGGAAAACACGCGCCACCATATTGGCACGCTTAGAAACAGAATGGTTCGTCACATCTATATCATTGATTTTGATTGTGCCTTCTGTGACAGGAATATCACCGCTGATCACATTCAATAAAGTGGATTTACCTGCGCCATTACTACCAATCACTGTCACAAATTCGCCTTCACGAATCGTTAAATTGACCTTTCTAATGGCGATATTTTCCAAAGGAGTATGCTCATTAAAAATGACACGAATATCTTTTAATTGCATCATGATGGTTTTCTCCTTCTCATTCTTTTAAATTTTGTTTTGATTTGTGGCAATACCAAAGCGATCACGACTAAAACAGCGGTGATTAAGTTTAAATCCTGTGCGCCAATGCCGATTTTATTGAGTGGCCCACTGTGCAATGCCAAAGCAATGAATAAGCGATATAAGATTGCACCCACAATCACAGAAAGAGTAATCCAGAAGATCTTTCTTGAAGTGATCAATGTTTCACCAATGATCACAGCTGCTAAACCAATCACGATTGTGCCTATGCCGATGGAAATATCCGCACCGCCTTGCGTTTGCACATATAAAGCACCGCCCAAAGCAATCAACGCATTTGATAACATCATGCCCAAATAAGTCATCACATTGGTATTGATGCCTTGCGCACGGGACATACGAGGATTAGCACCTGTAGCACGCAGGGATAAACCTATTTGGCTTTTAAAGAATCGGTCTAATAAAAGCTTAATTGCAATCACAAATAGGAAAATGATTAAAGGCTTCACCCAAAACTGATTGCTGTAATCTTCTGCAATGAATGGGCTAAAAATCGTTGGATCCCAAATGATAGGCACGTTAGGTGCGCCCATGATGCGTAAATTCACAGAATAAAGGGCGATCATTACCAAGATACTTGCCAATAATTGCATGATTTTTAATGAAACATTGAGCCAAGCTGTGACAAAGCCAGCCATTGCACCGCCTAATGTGCCAAGTAAAGTTGCAAGCCAAGGATTCATGCCAGAAACGATGCAAATGGCACAAATCGCACCGCCTAAAGGAAAGCTACCATCGGCGGTTAAGTCAGGGAAGTTTAAGATACGAAATGAAATTAAGACGCCAAGGGCAACCAATCCGTAGATCAGCCCAACTTCCAAGGCGCCAAATAAAGAAATTAAAGACATTGATGCTCCAGAAAAATTTACTCAATCACCTTAGTTGCCGAATCAATCATAGATTGTGGCAATGTTGCGCCTTGTTGTTTTGCTGCTTTTAAATTGACATACAATTGTGTTTTTTGTGGTTTTTCAGAAGGAATATCACCTGCTTTTTCACCTTCTAAAATGCGCACAACTAATTTGCCTGTTTGTCTGCCCATGCCGTAATAATCACCGCCTAACGCTGCAACTGCACCACGTTCAGCAGATGAAGTGTCAGATGCAATTAATGGAATTTTAGTTTGCACAGCAGCTTGATACATGGATTCATAAGCAGAAACTACGTTATTATCTGTACTTGTATAAATCACATCCACACGGCCTTGTAGGCTTTTCACAGCAGTTGAAATATCTGTCGTGCGTTGCGCTGGTGCAGCCACAACTTTAATGCC
>JASLHB010000037.1 GCA_030149965.1 Wohlfahrtiimonas sp.
ATAGCGGAAAAGATTAGAAACTTGTGTATTGGACATTGCTGTACCTAATGTTGCCACGACATTTTGTATTCCAAAATGCGACATCATTACAACATCCATGTAGCCTTCAACCACCAAAATTTCATTATAATTGCGAACATCTCGGCGCAATTCGTATAAACCATAAAGCTCTTTACCTTTATGGAAAACAGGTGTTTCCGGTGAATTTAAATATTTAGGTTCACCATCACCAATGATTCGTCCACCGAATGCAATAGTTTCCCCTTTTCTATTACGAATGGGAAACATCACTCGATCACGGAATCGATCATAAAAATGATTTGGCTTATTTTGTGCAGGAATTATTAAACCTGCTTCTTCAAGCATTTGCTCATTGGCGCCTTTACTTTTTAAAGTCGTCAATAATGCATTCCAACTATCTGGCGAAAAACCAATATTGAAGCGTTCAATATCTTCAGCAGTTAAATCTCGCTTTTGGAGATAATCACGTGCTTTTTGATGATCTGATTTTTTTAGTTCTCTTTGGAAAAAGAGATTGGCTTCATTCAGAGCAGTTAATGTTGTTTGTGTTTTCTTTTCTGCTTCTGGCGAGATATTGCTTCTACGTTCATAAGGAATCACCATTCCTTCATGATGGGCTAAAAACTCTATGCTTTCTACAAATTCAAGTTTTTCATATTCCATCAAAAAAGTGATGACATTTCCCTTTGCCCCACAACCAAAGCAATGATATAACTGCTTGCTTTGGTTAACCATAAATGATGGGGTTTTCTCTTGATGAAATGGACAACAAGCCTTAAAGCTATTGCCCATTTTTTTCAATGGAACACGCTGATTCACAATCTCGATGATATCAACGCGACCTAAAACTTCATCAATAAATTGATTGGGGATAAAACCTTTACTCATTGCATTATTTATTCAATGCAGCTTTCAATAATTTGCTTACTTCACCCATGTCAGCTTTGCCTTCTAACTTAGGTTTTAATATGCCCATTACTTTACCCATATCTTTCATAGCAACTGCACCAGTTTCTTCGATCGCTTGGCTAATTGCAGCTTCAATATCTTCAGGTTTCATTTGTTCAGGTAAATAAGGCATGATTACTGTTAATTCAGTTTCTTCTACAGCAACTAAATCTGTACGTTCTGCTTTTAAGAATTGTTCGATAGATTCTTTGCGTTGTTTAACCATTTTAACTAAAACTGCTGTCACAGCTGCATCATCCATTTCGATGCGTTGATCAACTTCAACTTGTTTTATTTCTGCGCTAATTAAACGGAGTGTTGCAAGCTTCTCTTTATTCTTTTCACGCATTGCGGTTTTAATATCTTCCAAGATTGTCGCTTTCAAGCTCATAATTAACTCCTTCTTCAAATCACATATTATAGAACGATTTGAAGTAAATCACATAAAAAAAGCCCAATCAAGTTGGGCTTTTTTGCATAAAGGTTATGCTATTTACTGAAATGCAGCAAAAATTTCAGCAGTTGTTAATGTTGTACCATTGATATTCCACTTGCCATCTTTGAATGCTATATCGATGAACAATGTACCTTCTTCAAATTTAACAGGAGAAACTCCTAATGGTGCAGCTTGCATTGCAACCAACATCATTACCATTTGAATTCCACCTTTTACTTCATCTTTAGCTTTTGACGCATCTTGGCCATTCAATGTTAAAAACTTCTCATATTGAGAAATCATGTAACCTTCGGTGATTGTACCTTTGAATTTGAATTCAGTGATGAAAGTATCAATCAAATCAACAGGTGTTTTACCTTCGAATTGTTCAGCCGCTGCATCAGGACCAGCTTGTAAAAGTGCAATCAATGCTTCGCTTGCTTGGAAAGCCACTTCAACTTTAACAGCGTCACCAATCGTTAATTTATTTTCGATGACTGATTCTATACGAGTATCTTTTGTGAAGATATTAGCAATATCTTTCAAGAAATTAACTGCTTCTGCTTCATTAATGTCAGATGGATCTTGAGTAGATAATGCATTTGCTTTTTCGACTAAATCTTTCCAGTTTTTGATATTTTTGATGCCTTTGATGTCTGTTGATACAAATAGTGAACCGAAATCAAGAGCAGCTAATTTATCTTTAACAACACTGATCCCACCAACGTTATAACCAATGTTTGCAGAGATTAAACCGTTGTTTTCTTGTAATGCAGTTTTTGCTTCTAATTTACTTAATTTTGCACTGCCTGAATCTTTGCCAGATGCAAATTGTAAATCAAAAGATGCAGCTGTTGCTGTTGAAGCATATTTCAATGGACTTGCAACATATTCAGAAGAACCCACTAACTTTGAAACATCAGCAGATGCTTGTACTTCTTCTGACATTGGGCCTACAACTTTTAAATTCAAGCCTTTACCTTCGAAGCCTGATTTAAATGATTTTACTGAACTATAATCATCATTAAAGTTGATAGAAACATTGTTGTTTAAATCAGTTAATGTGAATTCTGCAACTGAAGTACCTGAAACTAAAACAGGAACTGTATTGCTAACTACTTTAGCTGTATAGCCAAATGATTTAGCTTTTTCGTTCAATTCGCCTTCGTATTTAGCATTTGACAAAATATTGTCGATAACAACTTTATCACCTGTTTGTGGGATTTCTACTGTTACGTTGCCATTTGCAGTACCAGCGATTTTTGCAATACCATCTTTGTCATTATATTTTGCTAAATCAACATTAGCATCTGATGAAAAGTTGTATTGAATTAATACGCTGTTTTGATTTTCAGAATAATTAAAAGTATCTTTTAAAGTTACTTTATCATTTGCTTGATCCAATTGAGCTGTGTACGTCATTGTACCCATGCTGAATTCTGAAGATTGTTTAACAACAGTATTAGTTGCTGCTGTATAACTTTTTTCAAAACTCGGGAATTTTTCTGCAATCGATGCACCATTATTATCTGAACAACCATAAATGATGAGAGGCAAAGCAACTGCTAAAACGGTTTTTTTCATATTCTTTCCTTGGTTAAATTTCGCTATATAATATCATAATCAACGAAATTAGATCATTCTGTCGAAACTTTTTTTCACAGCATCTTCAAATACATTGAAGCTTGCATTATCAGCAAACATATTTTCACTTAAATGACGACGCCATTGTCGACTTTTTGGTATCCCATTGAATATCCCCAAAATATGTCGTCCTATATGATGAATCCGAACACCATTGGCTAATTCTTCTTCTATATAAGGTTTTAATTCAGCGAGAATATCAAAAGCAGTTTTTTCTGATTGTTCAGCACCAAAATATAAGTGATCCACATCATTTAAAATAAATGGTGAATTATAAACAGCGCGGCCAAGCATTACGCCATCTAAATTTTGCATAACCTCCAAACCTTCCTCAGGAGATTGAATGCCACCATTTAATAAGATATTTAAGTGTGGAAAGTTATTCTTTAATTCATATACTCGATCATAATTTAAAGGTGGAACTTCCCTATTTTCTTTTGGAGATAAACCTGATAACCAAGCTTTACGGGCATGTACGATAAAAGTATCACAACCTGCTTTGCTGATGGTTTCTAAGAATCGATGAGAAAATTCATAATCATCTTGGTGGTCAATTCCGATACGATTTTTTATGGTGACAGGAATAGAAACAGCTGATTGCATTGCATCAAAACATTCAGCAACTAATTCTGGCTCTGTCATTAAGCACGCACCAAAACGTCCTTTTTGTACACGATCCGATGGACAGCCACAATTGAGATTAATTTCTGTATAGCCATAATCTTCTGCAATTTTTGCACAAGCTTTCAAATCGACTGGATCAGAACCACCTAATTGCAAAGCAACAGGATTTTCTTCAGGTTTGAAAAATAGATGATGTTTTTCATCGCCATGTAAAATTGCGCCAGTTGTTACCATTTCGGTATATAACAAGCTCTGTTTTGACATTAAACGATAAAAATAACGACAGTGGCGATCTGTCCAATTCAGCATGGGCGCTACGCTAAAACGATGATATTCTTTCATATTCTAGAAAAACTAAAACCTCTTAAGTCATTAAGAGGTTTTAATATATAAATAATTATTGAGAAATAATAGTTAGATTCAAAACTATTCGTTGTCTAAGAAGCTACGTAGGCTTTCAGAACGGTTTGGATGACGCAATTTGCGAAGAGCTTTCGCTTCGATCTGACGAATACGTTCACGTGTTACATCAAATTGTTTACCTACTTCTTCTAAAGTATGATCTGTGTTCATATCGATACCGAAACGCATACGCAATACTTTTGCTTCACGTGGTGTTAAGCTTTCCAATACTTCACGAGTTGCTTCGCTCAAGCCAACACTTGTTGCAGCCTCTAATGGAGAAACCATGCCAGTATCTTCAATGAAATCACCTAAATGTGAATCTTCATCATCACCAACAGGTGTTTCCATTGAGATTGGTTCTTTAGCAATCTTTAACACTTTACGGATACGATCTTCAGGCAAGCCCATTGCTTCCGCCAATTCTTCTGGCGTTGCTTCACGCCCCATATCTTGTAGCATTTGACGAGAAATACGATTCAATTTATTGATCGTTTCGATCATATGTACAGGAATACGGATTGTACGCGCCTGATCTGCAATCGAACGCGTGATTGCTTGGCGAATCCACCATGTTGCATATGTAGAGAATTTAAAACCACGACGATATTCAAACTTATCTACGGCTTTCATCAAACCAATGTTACCTTCTTGAATCAAATCCAAGAACTGTAAACCACGGTTTGTGTATTTTTTCGCGATAGAGATTACCAAACGTAAGTTTGCTTCAATCATTTCGCGCTTAGCACGTTTTGCTTTTGCTTCGTTGATAGAAATTTCACGATTGATCTCTTTGATCGAGAAAATAGCTAAACCATGAGATTTTTCAATGTGTAATAAAGCATCTTGGATTTTAAACATTTCATCTTTGTGTTCTGCCAATGCTTTTGCATATTTTGCTTTACCAGATGAAACTTCTTCAAACCATTCTTTATTAGTTTCGTTACCTGGAAAACCTCGGATAAAGTCTTCACGTGGCATTTTGCTCATTGCGATACAGATTTTCATCGCTTTACGTTCAAGCGGACGAATTTGATCAATGGTATCTTTTAACAAAACTACCATATCATCTTGCATTTTCGGTGCTAATCTGAATTCAATGAACTTACTTTTTAAACGTTCTTGAGCTTCAGCAATCAAGGTTTCAATATTCTTTTTACGCTTGTTAGCACGAAGCGCATCAATTTCAGCGATGATAGTTTTTAATTCAGCAATTTTTTCTGCGAAAATTTCTTTATTAGGACCCGTTTCAGCAGCTGCACCACTACCACCTTCAGCTTCTTCATCTTCTTCAATATCATCAGCGGGCGCTTCATCATCTACGATCTCTAACTCTTCATCGTCTTTATCTTCAACGATTTCTGAATAGTAGCCTGCTTCGACAAATCCTGATGCAATATCACCTAAACGTTGTTCGGTGCCTAATGTTTCTTCATAGCGTTTAATCAACAAATCTACAGCTGGGTAGAAATTTGCCAAATTCAACAATGCGTTGTTTAAGCCTTCTTCTATACGGATTGCGATAGATTTTTCTTCATCACGAGATAAAAGATCAACCGTTCCCATTTCACGCATGTACATACGAACTGGATCTGTTGTACGGCCAATTTCACTGCTATCGATATTTGCAAGTACAGCTGCTGCCTCATCTACAGCATCGTCATCACCAATAGAATCACTGGTTAAAAGCATGCTGTCTACATCTGGCGCTTCATCACTTACTTTGATGCCCATTTCTGAGATCATAGAAATGATGCTTTCAATTTGCTCTGGATCTATGATGTCTTCAGGAAGGTGATCGTTGATTTCAGCATACGTTAAGTAACCTTGCTCTTTACCCTGAGCGATTAGTTCCTTAATACGCTCTTGTTGTTCTGTAACTGTTAAAGCACTTTGCTTGCTCATATGAATTCCGATAACCCTAGTAAATGTGAAAAACGCAATATTATATTATACCATATTTAGCACAGCATAATAACTGTCTATGAAGTTAAAATTTCATTGGCATACGTGCCGATTCCATGTGTTTGACAATGGTAATTATTTGTTTAACTTCAAAGCTAAATATAAAAATTAATATGCATTTTGCGTTTCTAATTTTTCCATATTTCTCTTTAAACTTTTATCCAGCTCAATTTCAATTTGTTTTTTCTGTTCAACTGCATAATGGCTGTTAACAGATTTATCGTCGTTGTCGCCGCAAGCAGTTAAGAAAAATACGGCCCCTGTTGCTATTAAGTATAAGAAATTTTTCACAATTTTGATGAACCTATTTAAAATTCCATGGATTTGGTGTGATATTGCCCAATATAACTGGCATTTTCGCACCTGTCGCACTCATTAAATTACTCGGGCGATTATGTATGGTTTGGTTTCCTAAAATTGCAAATGCAATGGCTTCTTTAGCATCGCTATTGAAACCAATGTCTTCTTGCTTCTTAACAGCTATATTTGGCAAATTATAACTTAATCTCTCCAATAAAAATTTGTTATACGCACCGCCACCGCCAATAATAACTTCATCGATGGTGAGTTTTGGCATGACAAATTGTTTGTAACTATCCGCAATGCTCCATGCTGTGAATTCTGTTAATGTCGAGATCACATCTGCAGGAATTTGAGAATATTCTATACAAATATTTTTCACGACATACTCACCAAATAATTCTCGGCCAGTAGCTTTAGGTGGTTCTTGATTGAAATATGGGATCGATTGTAAATTTTTCAATAGCTCGGGAATAATTTTTCCACTGCGTGCAACTTCACCATTATGATCATAAGCCTTTTGGTAGAAATATTGCATAGCGCTATTGATCATCATATTGCCTGGGCCAGTATCAAATGCGAACATTTCATCAGCTGTGCAATGCTTAGGAATAACTGTAACGTTCCCTATTCCGCCAATATTCTGTAAGAGGCGATTATTCTGTTGATCCCTGAATAATATATATTCTGTATAAGGCACTAATGGTGCACCATTTCCACCTGCGATCATATCCATTGGGCGGAAGTTAGAAATCACCATTGTTTTATGATCATAAGCCAAACGCGCAGGATCACCAATTTGTAATGTCGAATGTGTTAAACCATTTGTGGGATTAGGCAAATGATGAATCGTTTGTCCGTGCATTGCGATAAAGTGAATGGGTTCATTGAAATTATAATACTGTAGCAATTGTTTCACTGCATCGCTGTATAATTGCCCAAGCTTAAAATTCAGCGAACAAATATCTGCAACATTCGATGTTTCGATATGGCTAACTTTCAATACTTCTTGTTGCGTAATTTCATTATAAGGATAACTATGATAATGAATCAGCTCGCAAGTTGTCTCTTCATTTACGCCATTAATATCCACTAAAGCGACATCAATGCCATCGAGCGAAGTGCCCGACATTATTCCAATTGCATAAGCCATATTAATCCTTCAGCGCCATTGCTAATCGTTGATTATGTTTTGTTAATAACGCTGCGGCGCTTGATTGATCTAAATCTTTCAAATGCATTAAAATCGCAGTTTTCACATGATTATGCGCGGCGATTAATAATGCTTCTGCATCTGATTCTGTAATATCTAAAACATCCAACAACATATTGATGGCGCGCTGATGTAATTTTTCATTCGTTGGCTTAACATCCACCATTAAATTGCCATAAGTTTTACCGATTTTAATCATGCTGCATGTTGTGAGCATATTCAGTACCATTTTTTGTGCGCTGCCAGATTTTAATCGAGTTGATCCTGTCACGATTTCTGCGCCAACTAAAATAGGGATATTAATTTTCGCAGCCGCAAACATTAAATTATGATCTGTGCAAGCTAAAGCAATCGTATTTGCGGCGGTTGAATTGGCATATTCCAAGCCTGCAATGCAATATGGCGTTCTGCCTGAAGCGGCGATTGCACATAAAATATCTTTGTCATTAAAGTTAATGCGCTGTAAATCTGCAATGCATGCTTCCCTATTATCTTCAGCATTTTCGACAGGATGACGCAATGCGCGATCACCGCCAGCAATGATTCCGATCACAGTTTCTTCGCCAGCGCCAAATGTTGGTAAACATTCCGAAGCATCCAAAACACCTAATCTTCCTGATGTTCCTGCGCCGATATAAACTAAACGACCGCCATTTTGAATCGCTTGAACGATTGCGTCCACGGCGATTGAAATTTGTGGTGCAGCTTTTTGAATAGCATCGATTACATTTTGATCTTCTGAATTCATTAATTCCACCATTGCCACAGTGGATAATTCGTCAATATTCGCGGTGCGAACATTGCGTTGCTCGGTTAAGAGCTGTTGAATATTTTCTTTTGTCACGATGGATTAACCTTCAGCGAATATCAATTGTGCTTTGCGCACGCATTTATCATTGGGTTTGTCTGAACATTCATAAACACGAATGAATAATTGACGAGTTTTGATGGCATAACTCGGCGGTTCACCAATGAATGAATAAATAATATTGTTATTGATTTGGCGGCGAACAAATCGCGATGTTTCGTAGCCGCGCAAATGATCTAATTGGTAGATAAAATCTTTCACAGGCTCGGTGAAATATACGGACAAATATCGATTACCTTTATTCGCTGAATATTCCACGCTAGATTGATCTGGGAAATCTGGCACAGTTCGCGCAGATTTATAAATTCTACCTTGCCTTTCTAAACTAACATTGAGGAACGATTCTGCATCTTCTTTGGTAAATCCTGCTTGATCTGCATTTCTCGCAACAGCCAATCGCATCAGATTGTACATATCTTGCGTGATCAATTGCGCGCTCGCAATATTCGCCGTCAATAAACTCGATAATGCAATGCTCATCCAAAAAAGTTTTCGCATGATTTCGTTCCTTTCAATTAGCTACGCCAATATCTTAATAAAGATTTTATAAAATCGTTCTGCTGTTTCTTTCAATGCAATGAATGAATCATCGCGCGATTCATCAATGATCATGTGCATACTATGATAAATCATCAAAGCAACTAAGTCAGGTGATTCTACATTCCAAGCTTTTACATCATTGCCTTCGATAATGAATCGTTCTAAAAATTGCGTGATGCTTCGGCGATCTTCATTGTCCACAAAATAATGTTGCTGCTGAAATAATGCATTGTGCTCATCTTGATTCGAGAAATAAAATGTAATGCTCGCAATGCACCAAGCATGCACTTTGCCCTGCCAATCACTCGATTCACATTGCGACATATGATCTGTTGTGAATGTAATGAAATTTCTAATGTAGTTTGATCGAAGCGCTAAGATCAAAGTTTCTTTTGAATCGAAATAATGATAAAACGTGCCTTTTGCAATATCGACTGCTTTCACAATTTCATTCACTGTTGTATCTTTCAGTCCGTTTTGGATGAATAATGTTAATGAAATGGATTGAATTTCCGCATAGCGTTCATCATAAGTTTTACTCACAATATTGTTTCCTTCTTTGAATTTTGCACATTGTACTCTGCTTTTCTTTATAAACCGAATAGACCGATGGTCAGTCGGCCTATATCTATATTTTAATCATAACTTATTAACCCTGCTGATTCTGCAATCCATAAATCTTCATCTACTTTATATCGTTGTAACTGCTCTTTATATTCCAAGTGCCAACCATATTTCTTCGCCTTCGCTGTCAATAATGCTAAACCTAATCTACGTTTCATTGAGGAATCTGAAGATTGCCATTCTGCTTCTAATCGATTGATTGCATCTAATTCACAACGATCAACCAATTCATAAGTGATAGAAACTGCTCGTTCTACAGCGCCATAATGCAAAGCATTCTGTTTTTGCATTGCATCCACAATCTGCCCTATTTTATCCGATGGCAATATTCGATAAGCCAACAACAGCGCCAAATTCACTTGGAATCTTCTATCCAATAATCCATCACAAATATTCTCAACAATCTTTTCCCATATTGGAATATTCACAGCAGAAATATTTCTATGCAATGCTAAAACCATTGATTCCAATGATCGTGAATTCATTTGCGTTCGGATCGTTGCCGAAATAGCTTCTGCAAAATCCGCAACATCATTATTCAGCAGTACATTCATTGCTATCGCAATCATCTCTTCTGATTCCTGCAATATACCATTCACTTTGGCAAACAATTCCGCAGAAAAATGCCCAAGCGAATAAACGGATAACCGCTGCAATGCTGCAAATAAAACTTCAGGCTGATTATTCTGCAATAACAAGCTGAATAGATGATTCAAACGCATTTGCCCTTCATCATTCAAGCCAATGTGCGGAACATTAATAATGGATTGCGCAATGCTCAAATCATCGCTTAATGCTGCATCATTGAATGCTTGCCAAGCTTTTGCTTGATCTAAATAATTCCAATATGCGCGCAATAATGCAATCTGAATTGATGGTTCTTTGTTCGCCAAATCCTGATAATTCGCCAAAGCAACAAATGCTGAATCATGCTTGAAATCACCCAATAATCTAATCATTTCCTTAAGAATTGATAACTTTTTTGTTTGAATATTCAGAATAATATCGAGCGATTGCTGAATCGGCATGGATAATAAAATATGGCGAATGCCGATCAATGCAGCCTTTGCACGATCATCATTCAGCGCTGTCAGCAAGAAATCCAAGCTTTTACGTTGTTGCATTTGTCCAATACATTCGATCGCTTTATCGCGTATGAAAACATTTTCATTCGTCAAACTCGCTAAATCTTTAAGCATTGTATAATCCAAAGATCGCATCTTCGCTAATCGCGCAAATGATGATAACGGATTGTCCGCCAACAAAGATTCCGCATAAAGTGCTTGATTTTCTTGGCTCCAACGATGAAATCCTCCATAAAAATATGGCAAAATCCCTTCATTATTTTTCACTAAATATGGCGCTAATAAATCTTGTCGATGCTGATTAATATAATCCGCCACAAAATTATATTGAATCCAACTTGGATCTTTCGCCAATAATTCAGGAATCTGAGAATGAATGCACAGAAATTTCAAATCCATTAAAGCGCGCAAGCCAATAATAGGATTTCGATCACGATGTTCATGTGCAATTTTTACGAGATAATCCTCAAAAATTGCGATATTTTTCGCATATTTACCGAAAGATCGAATGATATTAACGACTTTATCGGCCTTATTTTCATTTCGCCATTGTGCAAATAACGGTGATAATTTGTCCGCAAAATTCTGTGCATTGTCACTATTTAAATGATGTGCTAAATCCCAACCATAGAAATTTGAACTGCGTTCGAGCACTTTAGCCAACCATTCAACGGCAAAGTTCGAATGAATCGGTAATAATTTCGTCAAGATCTGATTGCTGTGCATCAACGTTGCATCAGAAACATCTCGCGCATTTAAACTTGCTTGAATAATGTTTGCCAATTGTGGCAAATGCTCTGCGTGCCAATGTTCCGCTGGCATTTGGGATAATCCGCGCATCATAACTTGTCGAACTGGATCTTGCTCATGATGTCGATCCGCACAGAAATCTAATACAACAGCTAAATTATTCGAATCATACAATGCAGTTAAAACCAAAGGTTCAACCGCCAAAGCTCGCATTTCTCCATCAAAATGATGCAAATAAGCATCGGCATATTCCAGCGAATCTTCCCAAGGGAAAAATGCCAAATATTCCGCACGATATTGGAATGAATGCTGATATTGCGGCGCATTCATGCATTTGAGCGCTTCTGCAATGCGATCATCTTTCGATAATCCTGCAATATATTGCGCAGATAATAAGCCTTCATCTCGCCAAGCATTGCCTAAAACTTCATACAATTTCTTCTGAACTGAGCGATTCAGTTTCGCAAAATGCTGCTCTAAATTCCATATCATTCCACGCTGAAATAATGCGATTAAATTATCTGCATTTAACTTCTGCAACGCTGAAATTGAAGCGAATAATCCAGTTGTATTGTTATTTGAGAGCATTAACACAGCTATTTCGTTCGGGAATTTTCTGAAATATTTCATCAATGATTCAGAGGATAAATTTTTCTTTGGCATCATTGCGCCAAGCAAGCTTAATCCTAAATCAGGTGATGATTGCGCGAATACAGTTAAAACGCCATTAAGCGATTGCATCATTGACCATGATAATTGCTTCGAAATATTCAACTGCTGCAAACAAATATCCAATGTCAGTTTTGGATGATGTTTTGCCAATCTAACCAAAATATGCGGAGATAATTCATTAAAATCAAAATTTTTGATACAACATTGAATAAAAGTTGCAGTTGTATAAGCCAATATTTCTTTTTGAATTGATGCGGATGAACGCGCAAATAAATCTTCATTCACGGAATATCGCTGTTGTTTTGCCAATGATTTAGCCAATGAAATCATCGTTCTGCGAGATAAATTGGGCAATATTGCAATCAATGATTCAGCTGATGAATATTGTGCCGCCAATGATAGAATCATTCCGCTATCTTGATCATCAATATTCGCCAAAGCTTCTGTGATTTGATCAGCATCCAAAGAACCATGCAAAGCCAGCCAAGCCAATGTGCGCTCATAATGTACATTCGACATGAGCAATTGATCCAATAACTCAGAGATTTCTTGAAATTGTGCCGATGCTTTGCCGAGCTCAATCATCATTGCCCAACGATCGTTGTAAGATTTTTGATTGGCTTCTTTCAGCAATTCTGTCATGTTCATGCGCTAACCTTTATTAAATTCATGGCGCTATTCTACATAAATATGCACAAAAAAATCCCCCGATCATTGATCGAGGGATTCATTTTGCTATTCAATCAGACTAAATTAGTCGATTACGATCAATAGATCGCCTGAATCAACTGTATCACCAGCTTGAACATAAACATGCTTCACAACGCCCATTTTCTCTGAACGAAGGATTGTTTCCATCTTCATCGCTTCCATTGTCAATAATGCATCGCCTTCTTTGATGTTATCGCCAACTTTCACGCGCATTAAACCGATCATTCCTGGCATTGGCGCACCAACTTGGCTACGATCCGCAGCTTCTGCTTTTGGACGTTTTGTGCCGATTCCATCCAAACCTTTTTTCAATGTTTTGAAGATACGTTGCTCACCGTTCAATTCATAGAATACTTGGCATTCGCCGTTTGTATCAGGTTCAGAAACCACCAACAAGCTGATCAACAGATCTTTACCTTTTTCCAACTGAACTGATAATGTTTCATCTTCAGCCATTGGATAGAAGAAATTCTTCGTTGGAATAATCGAAACATCACCGTATTCATAGCGGAACTTAACGAAATCACTGAATACTTTTGGATACATGATGTAAGAAGCCAAATCAGCATCAGTTACATTGTATTTGAACTTATTGCTGAGCTCGAAACGCAATGCTTCAAAGTTGATTTCAGGTAATTGGCTGCCTGCATTCTTAACTTCTGGCGCTTTACCTTGCAGGATTTTATCTGACAAATCTTTTGGTAATCCACCTTCTGGAATTCCCAATTCACCATTGAATAAACCTACAACTGAAGCTGGGAATGCAATTTCACGATCAGGATTCACAACATCCGCAGGTGCTAAGTTTTGCGTAACCATCATTAAAGCCATATCGCCTACAACTTTTGAGCTTGGCGTTACTTTAACGATATCACCGAACAATGTATTCACATCTGTATAAGCTTTAGCAACTTCATCCCAACGTGATTCTAAACCAATGCTGCGAGCTTGTTCTTTCAAGTTCGTGTATTGTCCGCCCGGCATTTCATGGCGATAAATATCAGAAGTACCTGAACGAACACCAGATTCAAACGGCGCATAGAATGAACGAACACCTTCGAAATATGTAGAAATCTGAGTGATTGCATCATAGTTCATCTTAGGATCACGATCTGTATGCTCTAAAGCACGCAAAATTGATCCCATTGGCGCTTGGCTTGTTAAACCTGAGAAACTATCAATTGCGCAATCCACAGCATCAACGCCAGCATCAATGGCAGCCAAAATACTTGCGCCAGAAATGCCTGAAGTATCGTGCGTATGGAAATGAATTGGTAAACCCACTTCTTGTTTCAACGCTGTGACTAATTCTTTCGCAGCTTGAGGACGACATAAACCAGCCATGTCTTTAATCGCAATGATGTGCGCGCCTGCTTTTTCAAGCTCTTTAGCCAATTTGATGTA
Source organism: Wohlfahrtiimonas sp. (assembly GCA_030149965.1). Classification (GTDB taxonomy): domain Bacteria; phylum Pseudomonadota; class Gammaproteobacteria; order Cardiobacteriales; family Wohlfahrtiimonadaceae; genus Wohlfahrtiimonas. Next base: position 14,208 of record JASLHB010000037.1, read on the forward strand.
GTAATCCAATTGGTATTTAGGACGAGATGCATCATGAATGTCTGATGTATAGCAAATTGCAGCTTCACATAATTTGCCCGTATCAATGATTGAATCGATGCAGTAACGCATGTTATCAACGATGTTCAATGAGTCAAATACGCGGAATAAATCGATGCCTTTTTTCGCCGCTTGCTCTACAAAGAATTTGATCGCATTGTTTGGATAGCTTGTATAACCAACGCCATTCACGCCGCGAACCAACATTTGCAATAAAATATTTGGCATTGCTGCACGCAATTTTTCTAAACGCTCCCAAGGATCTTCATTCAAGAAGCGCATTGCAACGTCAAATGTCGCGCCGCCCCAACATTCCATAGAGAACATTTGTGGCAATAATTTTTGGTAATATGGCGCAATATTCAATAAATCATAACTACGAACGCGCGTTGCAAATAATGATTGATGCGCATCACGCATTGTTGTATCTGTGATCAATACTTGTTTTTGATCCATCATCCATTGGCTAAAACCTTTCGCACCCAATTCATCTAAGATGATTTTTGAGCCTTTGACTTCTGTATCAGCGACCGAAGGTTTGACCGTTGGTAAAACTGGCGTGATAAAGCTCTTAGGAATTTCACGGCCTTCAACTTCAGGATTACCATTCACTTGAATTTCTGAGAGATATTTCAATAAATAACTTGCACGATCTCGGCGAACTGGGAATTGGAACAATGATGGCGTTTCATCAATGAAGCGCGTAATACATTCGCCATTGATGAATTGAGGATGATTGATTACATTCTCAACGAATAGCAAGTTCGTAGACAAACCACGCACACGGAATTCACGCAATGCACGATCCATACGATAGATTGCTTCGCCGCTGTTTCTGCCCCAAGTTGTGACTTTTACTAGCAATGAATCGTAATATGGCGTGATTACTGCACCAGCATAAGCTGTACCACCATCTAAACGGATACCAAAGCCCGCTGGAGAACGATAAGCATTGATTACGCCATGATCAGGCACGAAACCATTCGCAGGATCTTCTGTCGTGATACGGCACTGTAATGCAGCACCATTCATTTCGATCTTATCTTGATGTGGCACTTCTAATTTACCATCACCAATCGATAAACCTTCTGCAACGCCGATTTGAGATTTAACAATATCAATACCAGTGATTGCTTCAGTTACAGTATGTTCAACTTGGATACGAGGATTCACTTCAATGAAGTAGAATTTATTTGTATCGGCATCCATCAAGAATTCAACTGTACCAGCATTCACGTATTTTGCTGTTTTACCAATTTGAACTGCATAACCACAAACTTCCGCACGCAATGCATCATCTAAATATGGTGCAGGTGCACGTTCTACAACTTTTTGGTGACGACGTTGGACAGTACAATCACGTTCAAATAAGTGAACGATATTGCCTTGCTGATCACCTAATATTTGAACTTCTACGTGGCGAGCACGCACAACTAATTTTTCTAAGTAAACTTCATCATTGCCGAATGCAGCTTTTGCTTCTCTTCGTGCAACTTCGATGGCTTCTAATAATTTATCTTCTGATTCAACAACGCGCATTCCGCGTCCGCCGCCGCCCCAGCTTGCTTTCAGCATTACAGGATAACCAACTTCGTTAGCCAGTTTAAATGTTTCTTCTGCATCGTATGGTAATGGGCTTGTTGCTGGCATTACAGGAACGCCGGCAGAAATCGCCAAGTTTCTTGCTGAAACTTTGTTGCCCAATAATTCTAGAATTTTTTGATCTGGACCAACGAAGATGATGCCATTCTCTTTACATGCTTTTGCTAAGTCTGGGTTTTCTGCCAAGAAACCATAACCTGGGTGAATTGCATCTGCGCCAGATTCTTTAGCAATACGGATGATATCTTCAATATCCAAGTAAGCAGCCAATGGTGGCTTGCCTAAACCTACTAAATAACTTTCATCAGCTTTGTAGCGGTGAACCGCTTTCATATCTTGTTCAGAATAAATAGCTACGGTATTAATGCCCAATTCAGATGCGCCACGCATGATGCGGATCGCAATTTCAGAACGGTTAGCAATTAGAATCTTTTTAATTTTACGTTCGCTTTGTAACTCTGCTGCTGCTTGAATGTTCATAATTCATCCTTAAATAAGAGAATAGCTTTAAAATTTCTGCTGTACTTTTATAATGGACTTTATTAAAAGATTCAATCCTCCACAAAATCACTTGACCATTTTCCTTATCATTCACAAAAGTCATAAAGTAGTTTTAATGTAGCGCCATTAAAAATATATAACCAATTATATATCAATAAGATAAATTACATTCACCATTGAAAATAATATGATAAAAATGAAAATAATAAAAACTACAAGAAATTTTATAGCGCTTTGTGCGAAACAAAATTGCATAAAAACTCAATTAATAGCATTTAAATTTCTAATTATTTTTCAAAATTATCATAAATGCACTGTGATCAAGTTTCAAAAAATACATCTAAACTACATTAAGTCACAGTATTAATAGATCGCATAACAATTTATGATGATTACTCAAAACAAAAACCAGCAAATATGCTGGTTTATTTTCATAATACTAATCTACTAACTTAATATAAGATTTTTCATCTGGTGCACTGTATTCACTACTAATAGATTGGATATATCTAACTACTTTTTCATTATTCTCAATAAAATTTTGAATGATTTCGGGGTGATTCAAAATACCGAGCTCACCTTCTGTTGTTAAAATTCGATGAAACTCTCTTGCAAATTCCGCATCAATAGGAAAAGTCGCTAAACCTTTTGGCACGCCTTGAGTAACTTCATTACTATTATCAGCACTTACTATATAATTTGCCATGAAATCATCACTAATTAATGCTTCAATATTATAGTGATACAAAAATTGGGAGGATATCTCACCTTCAATTAAAGGATATTTAATGATGAAAGGTATAGTTTTATCAGAAATTTCTTTTAAAAGTATCCTGATACCACTATATGTTTTATATACTTGAATATTACCTGTTTCTCCCAACAATTCCGCATCAGGTAAAAGCATAATCAAATTCTTTAAATAACCATTACGAGTGAATTCACCAGATAAATTTTGATATCCACCAATTGGAGCAGCTTCAATACTTAAATTAGTAATAAAGCCATCTTTTTTATCTGGACAATAGTAAATTTGATTAATATTCCCTGAAAACGTTAATCTAGGATATTGAATATAAACCCTACGTTTAATACCACTTTTAAAGTATTCATCAGTTAGGTGACATGCCAACGTATTAATTTTCAACACCTGATCACTATTCATTGATTTTATGCCGATTTCCACGTTCGCATCTCTAGGTATTTCAGTAGATTTAGAATAATAATTCATAAATACAATCGTTGAAATAATTACTAATATTCCAAATCCAAATAGCTTTCTAGATCTCATTTATAATATTCTTTCTTAAAAATTATCTTAATTATGTAATATACAACATAATAAAAAACCAGCAAATATGCTGGTTTTTACGATTCCAATTTTTTATAACTTAAAGTTATATTTAACGCTAAACCTTAACAATCCAGCCTTCAGGTGCTTCAATATCACCAAATTGGATGCCAACTAACTCGTTATAGAGCTTAGTTGTGATTGGACCAACTTCTGTTTCGCTGTAGAACACATGAAATTGATCATTGGTTTGAATCCCACCAATTGGTGAAATCACAGCCGCTGTACCACAAGCGCCCGCTTCCACAAATTGATTTAACTCTGACAAATAAACATCACCTTCAATCGCCTCCATTCCTAAGCGTTCTTTAGCAATATGCAATAACGAATACTTAGTAATGCTTGGCAAAATGGATGGTGAAATTGGCGTGATGAATTTATTATCCGCAGTAATACCAAAGAAGTTAGCAGAACCCACTTCTTCAATTTTCGTATGTGTTGCTGGATCTAGATAAATACAATCTGAAAAATTACGCTCATGCGCCTCGTAACCTGGCAACAAACTTGCTGCATAGTTACCACCAACTTTAGATGCGCCTGTACCCATTGGTGCTGCGCGATCATAATCAGAAATAATGAAGTTCGTTGGCGCTAAGCCACCTTTAAAATATGGGCCAACTGGCATACAAAATGCAGTGAAGATGAATTCAGGTGCTGGTTTTACACCGATATTTGGACCAACGCCAATATACAACGGACGAATATACAAAGAAGCGCCCGTACCATAAGGTGGAACATAAGCGTCATTTGCACGCACAACTTCTTTAATTGCCTCAACAAACATCTCTTCAGGAATTTCAGGCATA
>JASLHB010000085.1 GCA_030149965.1 Wohlfahrtiimonas sp.
ATTAATTTTGTGATCAATAATGCTGGCTATCTTGCTTTAAGCACTATTGATCAAATTGATACTGCAGAATTTGATAAAACCATTGCCATTAATGTTCGTAGCTTAATGATCACAAGCCGAGAAGCTCTTCCTTATATGCCAAATGGTGGGCGAATCATTAATATTGGTAGCGTGAACTCTGAACGCATTCCATTTGAAGGTGGTGCAATTTATGGCATGAGTAAAGCTGCTGTTGTCGGCTTAACCAAGGGAATGGCACGAGATTTAGCACCACGACAAATCACAGTAAATAACATTCAGCCTGGCCCCATCAATACTGATATGAATCCTGATACTGGAGAATTTGCAGATGCACTTAAACAATTCCTGCCCATTGGCCGATATGGAAAAGCAGAAGAAGTTGCATCGTTGGTCATGTGGTTAATCTCACCTGAAGCAGGTTATATGACAGGATCATCGTTGAATATGGATGGTGGATTCACTATTTAAATTAGATTGAAACTTTCTGTAATCTCACACATAATGCAAACCCTACCGTAAGGTAGGGTTTTATTTTTCTAGAAAACAACTAATTAGCCATTCATTAAATATTTTTTATTGCAATTTTTCTCAAATAACGGTAATTATATTTATTACAAAAAAACTACATATAGTTATCTTTTATGAAAGATAACTATGTAAAACTTATAAAAAAACAAATTTTATGACGATTACTACAAACTAGTAACGTATTTTACCGCCTTCACTAAGTTCCCCCTTTGAAAAAAGGGGATTTTTTTAATATTGATTGCGCCCTAACCATACAATATCTTCATAAATTTCAGGGGAAGTATCACCTTCTGTGCTGATCAATAAAATATGTGAATGATTGTCTAAAGAGAGTGATTCTCTTAAAGCTTGATGTTCATCTTTCTTCATTAATTCATACAAAACTCCTGCACCAATTGCACCTGATTCACCAGAAATAATGGATGGATCACCTAATTTTGGTGCTGCTAAAATTCGCATTCCATTCGCACTCAAAGCATCGTTTACTGATAAAAAACATGTTGCATAATCGCGCAAAATTGGCCAACTGACTGTATTCGGCTCACCACATGCTAAACCAGCCATCAATGTCAACATATCACCATCAACCTTATGTGGTTGACCATCATTAGCAACAGCAGAGAGATATAAGCAATTTGACTGATGTGGCTCCATCACAACAATGATGGGCGCATTTTCTTTCATATTTTGTATAAAGAATCCTGCAACTGCTCCCGCAAATGAACCAACGCCAGCTTGTAGAAAAATATGAGTTGGCAGTGAAGTTTGTGCATCTTGCAATTGTTGTAAAGCTTCATGTGCCAAAGTCATATAACCTTGCATAATCCAAGTGGGGATTTCCTCGTATCCATCCCACGCTGTATCTTGCACCATAATCCAACCCTTTTCTTCAGCCATTTGGTTGGCTAAACGCACAGCGCCATCATAATTCAAATCTGTAATAATGCATTCAGCACCATGATTGCGAATATTCTGAGCACGATTTTCACACGAACCTTTTGGCATATACACAACAGCTTTTTGCCCCAGCTGATTCGCCGCCCATGCAACACCACGACCATGATTACCATCCGTTGCTGTTACAAATGTCATTTCACCCAATTGTGCTTTAATACTTGGAGAAACTAATTCCTCAAAAGTTAAAGACTCAACATCACGATGTAATTTTTGCGCTAAATATTGACCAATGGCATATGCGCCACCCAAAACTTTAAATGCATTCAACCCAAAGCGATGAGATTCATCTTTCACATGAATTGAACCTAATCCTAAGTGCTTACTTAAGGCTGGTAATACCACTAATGGTGTTGGATGATATTCACGGAAATTACTATGAAATTGTTGTACTTTCTTTGCTTCTACTTGATCTAGCAATGCCAGAACTTTATCTTCACGATACGATTGTTTTTGCTCATTCATTTGATACATCAAAATATCTGTAACCATATTAACCCCTTTCCTTTTATAGCGCTTATGTAACAATAGATTAACGAATCATGACTCGTTTAAAGTGGAAAATGTTGCTATAAAAAAGAGAATTGAGCGTAAATCGCCGATATAAATGCAACAATGTTCTGCGCAAATATGATGAAAGGAAAGTAATGATGGTTTTAGATGAATTTGATAAGAAAATTCTTAGAGAGCTACAAAATAATAATAAGATCTCACAAAGAGATCTCTCTGATCGCATTAATTTATCTGCATCTGCCATCAATCGTCGCATTAAAGATCTAGAAGCTGCAGGAATCATTGAAGCTCATAAAGCCACCATTAATGCGAAGAAAGTTGGTCGCCCCATCACTATTATTGTCGAAATCACTTTAAAACAAGAAGAAGCGCATATTTTAGATCATCATCGCCGTATATTTATGTCCATTCCTGGCATTCAGCATGTGCATTATGTAGCAGGTAATTTTGATTATTTATTAATTTTAAACCTAATCGATATGGAAGAGTATGAAGCACTCTCACATCAATATTTTTTACAGGATCCCAATATCAGCAAATTTCAGACAACTGTTGTCATCAAAAGTTTTAAAGCAAATTCTGATGTGCTGATTGAATAAAAGGCGCTCATTGCGCCTTTTCATGTTACTTCCACTTACTTGGTGAATATGAAAATACAGGTAATGACCAATTCCATTTAATGGCAGCTAAACGGATGCTTAAGCCCACTACAAATGAAACACTCATATTAATATTTTCATTGATGCCCAAATATTTAAGCCCCAAATACAACAATGCAACTAACAATGAAACACTGGCATACAATTCATGACGCAAAACTTGTGGTGTACGATTAC
>JASLHB010000036.1 GCA_030149965.1 Wohlfahrtiimonas sp.
CAGCTACACGGTATTGTTTACCGCCTGTTTTGATTACAGCATACATGTGTAATGCTCCAAATAGTTAAGTGAATCTGAATTCTTTTGCTATCACGTTGAACAAGTCAACAAGAAATAACAGTCCATAAAAAGGACGTGATTTTATAAAAAAAAATGGTTTGCGTCAAGATTAAGCACCTTATTCTTGACATCTTTTTTTCCATATTAATATGTTAATCTTAATGATTATAGCAAATTATCTTGTACTTTTTAAGGAAAAGTTTACTTTCAACCTTTTTATTGCATAGATTTTTTATTATCTATTTTTGCAAAAAAATTAGCCAAAATAGCCCCGCTGATATTATGCTAAACACTAAAAATAGCACTTGAACTAATACAGTTCGCTATCTTGCATGCCAATTTTTATTACTACAACGTAATTTCACATCACTAGTTTTTAATATCAAAAAAAGCTGACTTTAAAATAAAATCAGCTTTTTATTTTCTAATTTCTTAAGTTGAAAACTATTTCTCTTTTAACATTGGGAAACCCAATGCTTCACGGCTATTATAATACGCTTCAGCGACTGATTTAGCCAATTCACGTACACGCAAAATGTATGATTGACGCTCTGTCACAGAGATTGCTTTACGCGCATCCAACAAGTTAAACGTATGTGAAGCTTTCAATACCATTTCATATGCTGGCAATGCCAATTTTGCTTCGATTAAACGCTTAGCTTCTTTCTCGAAGAAGTTAAATTGTTGCAATAAGAAATCCACATCCGCATGTTCGAAGTTAAAGGTTGATTGTTCAACTTCGTTTTGATGGAAAACATCGCCATAAGTTACAGTACCAAACGGCGTTTCTGACCAAATCAAATCATAAACACTTTCAACATTCTGCAAATACATTGCTAAACGCTCTAAACCGTATGTAATTTCGCCCATCACTGGCTTACATTCTAAGCCGCCTACTTGTTGGAAATATGTGAACTGCGTCACTTCCATGCCGTTCAACCAAACTTCCCAGCCCAACCCCCAAGCCCCTAATGTTGGTGATTCCCAGTTATCTTCCACAAAGCGAACATCGTGTACCTTTGTATTGATGCCCAACACGTTCAAAGATTCCAAATACAACTCTTGGAAGTTCTCTGGTGATGGTTTAACCACAACTTGGAATTGGTAATAATGTTGCAAACGATTAGGGTTTTCACCATAACGGCCATCGGTCGGACGACGTGATGGCTGAACATAGGCAGAAGCCCATGGCTCTGGGCCTAATGAACGCAAAAAAGTCGCTGAATGGAATGTACCAGCGCCCACTTCCATATCATACGGCTGTAACAGCACACATCCCTGCTCTGCCCAGAATGTTTGCAGTTTTAGGATCATTTCCTGAAATGTTAATACTTTTGACATAATTTCGTTTTACCTTAAAAAATTGGCGATATTATAGCGAGTCCACAGTTATTTAATCACTTTTTTTGAATAATGATAACTGCGCATCACGAATATCATCTTTAAAACTTTGCTCAAACTCATCATCTTCATATGGCTTAATGGCCATCGCACTTTTTTCTCTAAAGCGCAATTCACTCTGTGGTACTGGAATTTCAATATCATTTGCACGAAGCGCTGTGTCAATTGCCCACATATAAGCAGCATGCACAGCATTAGGCCTTTTCACAGCACGTGCAGTTAACCAAACCACCAGCTCAAATTCATAGTAGTAATCACCAAAACGATGCAACCATACTGCAGGATTACGCCCTGGAATCCCTTTTAGCGTATGCGGTACATCTTCCACTGCCTTTAATACAGCTTCGCGTACTAAATCTTTATCAACACCATAAGCAACTTTAAAGGGATATCGAATACGGCGATGCGGTTCTGTTAATGTCCAGTTCAGCATTTTCGTATTGATCAACTCAGAATTTGGAATCACGATTTCAATATTGTCATTATCTGCAATAATCGTTGCACGAACGTTTATTGCACGCACTTCGCCACGCAAATTACGATCTTGTAACTCAATAAAATCCCCTACTTTTAATGAGCGTTCAAAGAGAATAATCAAACCTGATACAAAGTTATTCACAATGGATTGCAAACCAAAACCCAGACCGATCGCTAACGCACCAGCTACTAATGCGAAATTCGTAAAGTCGATTCCAATGATGGTTAAACCGCCTAAAAAACCTACTAAAATAATGGAATAGTACGTTAATCGCCCTGTTAAATAATATGCTGGTAATTTTTCTCCACCATTACGATTACCTATTCGGATCAATAACTTATTAATCCAAAATGCGCCCCACCAAGCTACAAATAACACAATAACAAATCGCACCAAACCACTTGCTGTGACTGGCGTATCACCCACTTTAAATAATGCGGTGGATGTTGAGTTTTTTACAAATCGCCAAGAATCACTCAAGAACAGACGAACTTTATAATATGTATTACGCCAACCGCCACTTAATGCCAATATTTTATCTTTGGATAAATTCGAAATATACTCGCTATCATCTAACAGGACATTTAAGCGCTGCAAATTGATGGATGTATCTTGAATTAAATTAGAGCGATCTTGAATAATATTTCTCAAGAAGAGTGATTGTTCACCTTCTGTTGGCGTTTCTGCCAAAAGTTCAGTAGAACGAATACGCTCAATTTCATTTTGCTCTGTCCGGCTTAACGCTTTCGTATTCAATTCAGCCAATTCAACATCATATCGTCGCACGCTTTTTAACGCCGCTTCGTAATCAGCTTCTGGATCATGCAATAATTGCAATAAATTCAATTGCATCTTATAAAAAATAATTTGCGCTTGAGCTGTTGCCAAATGTACTTGCGTATTAAGGACTCTTAATTCACGATAACGGGCAACTGCTGCATCTTCTTTTGTGCCTGTTGAATCTAATGATGCAACAAATTGCTGTTCTCTTGAAAGCTTAGTTGTCACTTCTTGAACGCGCTGCTCAGCTTGATGCACAGCTTCTTTCAGCTGCTTAATTTCATCATCTGATGTAGTGATGACATTAATTGCCACACCAATGACAACCTTAGTATCATCTAAACGTAGATTAATATTGCTCAGCTCATCCTTCATGGTTTTATTGCGTTCATCAATCAAAATTGCATCGGTTTGTATCAAAATGATATTTAAACCTTCACCAAAACGATTGCTATCCGTACCTGTCATATCCAAATAGCGCGCAAGATTTGTATTCAATTGACGATCTAAAATTTTGAGCTGCTTTTCATATTCACTGATTTCTAAACGAATACGCTGTGCATTGCCTTTCAATTCTCGCTCTTGATGAGTTAAATCAATCAATTGTTTTATCGTATATTTTTCGGCAATGACCAACTTAGCGGTGCTTAATGCAGGCTGTTTCTTACTGATTAGTGTTTCATAAGCCATTAAGTTTGCAGAAATTTGGCTTAGAATTGGTTGATATTTTTTCTGTTCATCCAATGGCAAATGACTAATCTGCTCATTCACACGCCCAACAAATTCTGAAATCCCCTGTTTTAATTCATCACCCGATTTGGTTGAGAAATAATTCCACCAAGTGGCAACTAATTTTAAGGGATCTGGTAGATCATGCACTTTCTTGTCATTATTTTTAGTGCCCAATCCTTCAGATAAGATTGTATTTAGTGGTAATGCTTGGCTCAATGCAACATTCATTGTTGAAGGAATAATCAACAAACATAATGTTAATACCAAAGCTTTGATTTTTTTTCTCACCTAACCACCTTAGTCCTAAAATTTAATCTTACTTGATTATTTATTGCATTAGTTGCTTTTTATGGCCCAAAAAGACAAAGAGCTAGTATTATATACTTCATTTGAGTAAAATTGCAGAGTTTAACTCAGTCATAAAAGATTAAAAAACATCGAGGATTATTGTGGCAAAAGGCAAAAAGACGGATGAAACAATTGAAGGTAAATTGCTTTCAATTGATACAATCATAACGCAGCTGGAATCTGGCGAGCTGACACTTGAGCAATCATTAGCACTTTTTACAAATGGTACGCAATTGCTTCATGATTGCCGCAATATTTTGGACTGCACAGCCAAAAAAATTGAAGAAGTTTCACAGTCAAAAGTTGCTGAATCACATTCAGATAACTTTGATGACGATGACATTCCATTTTAAGCCTCAATTTAGGTATCCATTATGTTTCAATTTAGAGAAGAATTTGAGTGCTACTTAGCCAAATATTTAGATAAACTGTCCACTGTTCAATTATTGAAAGAAGCAATGTGCTACAGCGCATTAGATGGTGGCAAACGCATTCGTCCATTATTAGTCTTCGCTGGCGGTCAATTAAGTGGCGCTCCAATAGCTTCATTATTACCAATTGCGGCAGCAATAGAAATGATTCACTGCTATTCGTTGGTTCATGATGATCTACCTGCAATGGATGATGATGACTTTCGTCGTGGCAAACCAAGCAATCATAAAGCTTATGATGAAGCGACAGCGATTTTAGTCGGCGATGCTTTGTTAACAGAAGCATTTGCATTATTAGCACATGATGAAAACTTCACTGCTGAAACTAAAGTTGAACTATTAAAAATGCTCAGCACAGCTTCTGGTGCACTTGGCATGATCAAAGGTCAATTCCTAGATATGCAAGCAGAGCAAAAACCTGTGACGTTGGAAGAACTACAAGAAATACATAACAACAAAACAGGCGCATTGATCAAAGCAAGCATCATGATGGGCTACATTGCGGGTCAAAATCAATCACAAGAATCATTACAATCTTTAGCTGTCTTTGCACAGAAAGTTGGACTTATGTTCCAAATTCAAGATGATATTTTAGATGCCACCAGCTCTTCTGAAATATTAGGTAAAAGTGCAGGTAAAGATGCTGAACAAGAAAAAGCTACCTATGTTAATTTGCTAGGCATTGAAACTGCACAAGATTACATGCAAAAACTCAATACTGAAGCTTTAGCACTATTAACACCGTTTCAAACCAATGCCGATCCTTTAAAAGCCTTAACGCTTTATGTGATCGAAAGGCAGAATTAACAATGTCACTCTTAACCCAAATTCAAAATCCACAAGACTTAAAACGTCTCTCACCACAAGAGTTGCAACAACTTGTGAATGATTTGCGCCAGTTTTTAATTCAAAGTGTATTAGAAAGCGGTGGACATTTTGCATCTGGCTTAGGTGTAATTGAATTAACAGTTGCGCTGCATTACGTTTTTGATACGCCTGAAGATTCAATTATTTGGGATGTTGGCCATCAAGCTTATCCACACAAAATATTAACTGAGCGTCGCGATCAATTACGTTCCATTCGTCAAAAAGATGGTTTAAAACCATTCCCTTGCCCAAAAGAAAGTAAATATGATGCTTTTACTGTTGGGCATTCTTCTACATCTGTGAGCGCAGCGCTCGGCATGAGCATCGCCAATGATTTATTGCATCGTCCACATCAAGCTATTGCTGTGATTGGCGATGGTGCATTAACTGCTGGCATGGCATTTGAAGCATTGAATCATGCAGGCGCAATCAAAGCAGATATGCTGGTTATTTTGAATGACAACAACATGTCAATTTCGCCGAATGTTGGCGCTCTCAGCAACATGGTCACCAAAACATTATCCAATCCGATCATGCAATCATTACGTTCAGAAGGTAAACGCTTCATTGAAAGCTTACCATTGCCTCATGCTTTAGAATTGGCAAAACGCACAGAAGAACAAATCAAAAACATGGTTGCAGGTGATGGTGGACTATTTGAATCTTTAGACTTCCAATATTTTGGTCCTGTGGATGGTCATGATTTACCATCCTTAATCAAAATATTACAGAATTTGAAACAAAAACGTGGTCCAAAACTTCTACATTTGATCACGCAAAAAGGCAAAGGTTACTCACAAGCAGAATCCGCACCTGTGAAATTCCATGCAGTTTCAGCACCTAAACCAATCGATAAAGTTGAAACTAAACCTGCCGCAAAAACTTACACACAGATTTTTTCACAATGGATTTGTGATGTAGCAGAAAAAGATCATAAAATCGTTGCTGTAACACCTGCAATGCGCGAAGGATCTGGCTTAGTTGAATTCGACAAACGTTTTCCTAAACGCTTTTTTGATGTGGCAATTGCAGAACAACACGCAGTAACAATCGCCGCTGGCATGGCAATGAAAGGTTTAAAACCTGTGGTTGCAATTTATTCTACATTCTTACAACGTGGTTATGATCAACTCATTCACGATGTTGCGCTGCAAGATTTATCGATTGTATTCGCCATTGATCGCGCTGGCGTTGTTGGACCTGATGGACCAACGCACATTGGTGCATTTGATTTAGCTTATTTGCGCATTGTGCCAAACATGGTCATCATGGCGCCATCCGATGAAAATGAGCAATATCACATGCTGAATCTAGCTTTAACAATCCCACATCCAACAGCCGTTCGTTATCCTCGTGGTTCAGGCGAAGGCATGGAAGTGACTGAAACATTAGACATTCAATTTGGTAAAGCAAGAATCCTTCGTAATGGCGTAGATACTGTAATTTTCGCAGTGGGCACAATGCTTCATGTTGCAGAAAAAGCAGCAAATGCACTCAATGCAACCTTAGTAGATTTACGCTTTGTGAAACCATTGGATGCAGAATTGATCATTGCAGAAGCTAAAAAGCACAGCATCATCATTACGATTGAAGATGGCGTTGTGACTGGCGGTGTTGGTACGGCGATCCAAGAATTATTGGCACAGAATTATATCTTCAAACCCATCAAAACATTTGGCTTACCTGATGCATTCCTAGAACATGGCGAACGCAATGAAGTACTAGCAATGGCAGGTTTAGAAGAAAATCAATTCTTACAAGCTGTCACTGAATTTAAAGCAAAAGTTTTAGCTTAAATCCATCATACATATTCCGATGCGGCATGCGCAGAAGCCCATGCCCATTGGAAGTTATATCCGCCCAATTGCCCAGATACATCCAAAACCTCACCAATAAAGAATAGTCCTTTCTGCTTTTGGCTTTCCATGGTTTTAGATGAAACTTCTGTCGTATCTACTCCGCCTAATGTGACTTCTGCCGTGCGATAACCTTCTGTTCCAGCTGGTTTCACTTCAAATTGATGCAATGTATCAGCAATTGCTGATAATTTATCATCACTCAACTGCCCTATCATAATTTCTGCTTCATTTGCCCAAATTAGATTTTGTAATTCTAATACTAAATTTTTCGGCAAATATTCGCTGATGATGGTTCTCAATAATACTTTTGGCTGCGCTGATTTTTTAGCTTTGAAAATATCTAATAAATTTTGTGTCGGTAAGAAATTGATGTAAAAATTCTCACCTGCTTTCCAATAATTGGATAATTGCAATGAACTTGGTCCGCTTAATCCTCGATGCGTGAACAATAAAGCTTCCGAAAAACTTTTTGCATCATTGGATAAAGTTGCATCCACAGCATTGCCGCTCAATCTCGCTGTGATATCTCTGAATCCATCTGAAAATGTAAATGGCACTAAGCCTGCGCGCGTAGGATAAACATGATGCCCAAATGATTCAGCAATGTCATAACCAATACCTGATCCACCTAATGTTGGAATGGATAAACCGCCAGTTGCCACGACAACAGATTCACAATTAAATGAACCTTGTGCGGTATTCACTTTAAAGCTTTGATCATTCAATGCTTGGACTGACTGAACATCACTGTGAGTTTTTATATCCACTAATTGAGTTGATTCACATTCTGCAACCAACATCGCAAGGATTTGCTTAGAACCATTCAATGTGAATAATCGACCATGTGCGCGTTCTTCATACTCAATATGATGATCGCAAACCATGCCGATGAATTCCCATTGGTTATAACGCGCTAAAGCGGAAATAACAAAATGAGGATTGTGTGTAATGTAATTATTTGGCGCAACATCCATATTGGTAAAATTACATTTACCGCCGCCAGACATTAAGATTTTCTTGCCAATCTTATTCGCCTTTTCTAACACTAAAACTTTACGACCGCGTTGCGCCGCCATAAATGCCAGCATCAATCCAGATGCGCCAGCACCTATTACAATCACATCATATTGTTTATTCGACATAGTTCCACAGCTGATTGGCTAAAACGCGCATTATAAGTGATTTTACCTACTTGTGCGACTTAACAAAAAAGAGCCTTTAATCGGCTCAGTTTTCTATATTTATTTTGCTGATTTTGGTAGCTTTCTAATGCCATATCCATCTTCACTACAATATAAAATACCATCATCCACTAGTTGATCTAGTACATCAGCAATTAATACCGACATGATATAAGTATATTTTAATGGTGATGAAGCTTTAGTAATATGCACATCTTTATTATCAGGATCATCAAAATTAAAAGCTGGCAAATATTGCATGTCATATAGATCGCCGACCTTCAAACCTTGATTAATAATATCTTTTCGTATTTCCAAATTTACAGTTGAAAAATGCTTCTTTTTATACATAAATACTTATACCTTAAAACGCTTATAGGCGCTAATGATAGGTAATATTATTACTTAATGCTATATATTTAATTTATGCGACACCAAGGTGATATTACCTTGGTGCTTGCTTTTACACTTCTTTCTTCAACGGTTCAAAACTCAAAGATAAGAAATACTCCAAAGTATCATCTTTAATCTCTAACCATGACATAGGTAATTGTGGTGCCAAGGTTTGAGTTTGTGTAGAGCGATAAGATTTTTCTCGGAATCCCATAATGTCTTCCATCTTATCTTTTTGCCACAACTTCAACATTTGCGCTTGTTTTTCAACAGCAAAATCAGGGTAATCGGTTAAATTGACCAATTCACGAACATATGATGCTTGAAAATCAATAGAATCCTCACAAGTCTTTGCAGCTTGTCGTTTTGATTGCCAGTGGTCCATATCTGCTTGTCGATCTGCTTCATTCGGCAATTCAAATCGATCGATCATGTAATCACGCGCCAACCATGCTTGTGCATCAAACATATTGAAAGTGAAATATTGATCCTGCATACCTAAATAAAGTAATTGAGGATGTTCTTGCCAAAAAATGCCTTTATAAAGCGTTTCAGGATAGAGACAATTATGCGTTTGTAAACGTAAACGATCTTCCAAAAATGGAAAGTGAAATTGATAACCAGTACATAAAATAATGGCATCAAACTCTTGGCTCGTACCGCCTTTAAAATGTGCAATATTGCCATCAAAATGCGTCAATAAAGGTACTTCTTTAATGCCTTCAGGCCATTCAAATCCCAATGGATTCGAACGATAGCTGATCGTAATTGAGTTAGCGCCATACTTGTAACATTGTGTCGCGATATCTTCCGCGGAATAACTACTGCCCACCAAAAGAATATCTCGCCCTTCAAACTCTAAAGCATCACGGAAATCATGTGCATGTAAAATTCTGCCTGGGAACTGATCTAAACCTTCAAAATATGGCATATTCGGCGTAGAAAAATGTCCTGTTGCCACAACAACATAATCGAATACTTCTGTTTCTTGTTGTTCTGTTTTGTGATTCATCACAGTAACTGTGAATTTTTGGGCTTCATCATCGAATGTTACCCAACGGACAGGACATTCAAATTTGATATATTTACGAATGTCTTGTTTATTGATGCGCCCCATAATGTAATCTTTTAAGACTGCACGAGGCGGATAAGATGGTATTGGCTGACCAAAATGCTCTTCAAATGAGTAATCTGCAAATTCTAAACATTCTTTTGGACCATTTGACCAAAGATAACGGTACATGCTGCCATGAACAGGTTCACCATGCTTATCTAGCCCTGTTCGCCATGTGTAATTCCACATTCCTCCTATATCATTTTGTTTTTCATAACACACGATTTCAGGTAAATTTTCTACACCTTGTAATCGTGCTGCTTCAAAAGCACGTAGTTGTGCCAACCCGCTTGGACCTGCGCCCAAAATTGCAATACGTTTTTTTTCGATCAAAACATACTCCTTTTTTGTTGAGGACCTTTTACCCTATAAGATGATTTGATCTAAGTCAAATGAATGTGTGGATAATTTAACATTCACATTC